>CAKSEI010000008.1 GCA_934446285.1 uncultured Eubacteriales bacterium
TCACTGAGGGCAGCGTCATCATCATATGCGACAACTATCCCGCCGTCATGATACTGCCGACGGGGATATTCGACTTTCTCCAGGAAACGGATGACTTCTACTTCCCGCCGCTCGTCGGGACGTATCTTCGTCTTATAAGAGGCAGCATAATAGTACTCACGCTCCTCATGCTGCCTACGTGGTTCCTCTTTCAGAACCGCCCCGAGCGAGCGCCCGCGTGGCTTGAATTCATGATAATAGAAAATAATGCGGGTATGCCGCTGCTCATGCAGATTTTGGCAGCGGAGATAGCTATAGACGGGCTGAAGCTCGCCTCTCTCAATACCCCGAGTATGCTCGGCAACTCCCTGTCGGTCGTCGCGGGACTTATCCTCAGCGACTTTGCGGTGAGCGCGGGTTGGTTTGAGCCGGCGGTCATACTGTACGTCGCGATAACCGCGATAGGCAATTTTACACAGGTAAGCTATGAGCTGGGCTATGCGCTCAAATTCATGCGGCTCTTCATGCTGCTTGCCGTAGCTATCTTTGATATACCCGGCTATATCGTTTCATTTGTCCTCATGCTCGTGCTCATAGCGACGAATAAGGGCGTCGGCGGCAGATGTTACCTCTACCCTCTCTTCCCCTTTAACGCTGCGGCGTTTAAGCGCCTTATAATAAGGTCGAAAAAGCGCGGGCGTGATTAAGCATGTATACGGGAAGAGGGTGCAGCATAAGCTTTCACAGGTGATAATATGAAAACAAAAACAAAACAGACTGTCTTTGCCGTGGCATTTCCGCTCGCGATCGGCGCTCTTTCGGCTCTTCTTACCCGCTCGGGCTTCCGCGAATTTGAATCTCTGAATAAGCCCCCTCTCACTCCGCCCGGCTGGCTCTTTCCTGTCGTATGGACACTCCTCTATATTCTCATGGGTACTGCCTCGCTGCTCGTATTCCGCTCGGGAAAGCCCGGGGAATCGATACGCAGCGCGCTGTATATTTACCTTTTGCAGCTCGGAGTCAACTTTCTCTGGCCCATAATATTTTTCTCCCTCGAGATGTACCTCTTTGCTTTCTTTTGGCTCGTGCTGCTGTGGTTTCTCGTGCTCGCAAATCTCACGAACTTCTATTCACTGTGCCGCTCTGCGGGACTGCTGCTCGTTCCCTACCTCATATGGGTCAGCTTCGCGGGATATCTGAATCTCGGGGTATATCTTTTGAATTAAAAATTACCGCTTTATTCAACATCCCGCTTACACCTATCTCAACAAGGCGCGTATCGTATCAGCATCAGAAACTTCTCCGCTCAAATTAAAGGCGAAACGGGTTTCATACGCATGAAAATTATGCGCAAATTAAAACTCCGGTGCATTTGCACCCGAGTTTCAATTAAGTATACCCGCCTGTAGGGAAATATTTACTGTGTCCCGAGGATGCGGCTTTTCTTTTTCCACACGATAACAAGCGCAATAAGCTGCGCCGCGAAAGACAGCATCCACGATATGGGATATGAGACGAAGAGCGATGAAAGAGTATGATACTCGGGTATGAGAAATACGGTATATATCCAAACCACTCTCATCACACATATGCTCATGACGGCAATGACCGTTGGAATGAGCGATACACCGAAGCCCCTGAGAGCACCCGTCGTCACGTCCATTATGCCGCAGAGGAAGTAGGTGAGGCATATAAAGGACATGCGCTCTATGCCGTCTCTTACCGCCTCTGGCGAGTCGGTTATATAAATACCGAGCAGAGGTCTGCCGAGCAAATACGCGCCGACCCCGAGCACTATTCCGACGCCGGCTGCGAGCATGAGGCAGTCGGCGATAATCTTCTTTATCCTGTCGGGGCGGCGTGCGCCGTAGTTCTGACCGACAAAGTTTACCGCAGTCACTGACACTGAGTTCATAGCAATATATACAAAGCCCTCGATGCTGCTCGACGCAGCAGAACCGGACACGGCGGCAGAGCCGAACGAATTTATCGACGACTGAATTATTACGTTCGAGATAGAGAAAAGCGAGCCTTGAATTCCCGCGGGCAGACCGAGACGCACTATGCCGAGCACCTCGTTCTTATGAATTCTCATTTCCGCAAAGGAAAAACGGCAGGCGTCGTCACGCTTCATAAGTGCCGCGACTACGAGCACGGCGGACAGCAGCTGAGAAAGCGCCGTCGCGAGTGCCACCCCCGCCACGTCCATCTTAAATACCGTGACAAACAAGATATTAAGTATGACATTGAGCAATCCCGCAATAAAGAGGAAGACGAGCGGGCTCTTCGTATCACCCGCCGCACGCAGTATCGACGCGCCGAAGTTATATACCATCGAGGCGGTCATGGCGGCAAAATAAATCTGCATATATACCGTCGAGAGATTTATAACGTCATCGGGCGTTTTCATAAACGCAAGAAACCTGCCGGAATAAACAACGCCTATCACCGTGAGCACCACGCCGCATATAAAGGCAAGGGGCAGGGCGGTATGCACCGTGCGCGAGGTTTTCTTGTCGTCCTTTGCGCCGACGGACTGTGCTATTATAACACCGACTCCTATCGACAACCCCATGAAGAGATTGACAAAGAGGTTCGTGAGAGTGCTCGTCGCACCGACAGCCGCAACAGACAGGCTGCCGCAAAATCTTCCGACTACGATAAGGTCGGCTGCATTGAAGAGCAGCTGCAGCTCGCCCGTCAGGATAATCGGGATTGTATACTTAAGAATACTGCTTAATATGGGTCCCTCACATATTTCCGCAGTCATAGAACGCTTCATTTATCCACCTGAAAAAAATATGCTTACTCCGCGAAAAAGATACCCCCGACAGAGCTCATCTGATCTGCCGGGAGTATTTATTTTCGTATGACCGTTACTTTATCTCGGTTACCTTGCCGTGATTGTCCGCGGAATACTCCTCGGCGCACACGAGCTTGATGGTATCCATGGAAGCCTCCGGCGGGTTGATGGTATTTACCATGTCGGGGTTCTCTATAAGGGTTGCGAAATACTTAGCCTCCTTATAGTAGCCGTTCTCCTTGTCGCACTCAACCTTTGTGGGCTTCTCACCCTCGCCCGACGCGTAGAGTCCGTCATCGCGGAGCTGCAGAGTACCCTTCTCGAAGTTGACACGGAAGTTCATATGGAATACATCATCCTGCATCGTCCAGTCGTCCTGAGCGTTGACGACCTTGTTGTCCTCGTAGATATAGTTAGTGGAAACTGAGTCGTGACCCGATCCGGGAATGATTATCTTACCGACAGTTGATACTGCGGTAGGAAGTCCGAAGAGATAGTTGACCATATCGACATCATGTACGTGCTGGTCATGGGTTGCGCCGCCGCCGCATTCGCGCTTGAAGAGCCAACGCTCATAGCACCATACGGGCAGGCTGCCGCCGCGGAAGAAGTATGCGCCGGTGACCTCACCGTACTTCTTGCTGTCGACGTACTCCTTGAGCACCTCGTACTCGCCCCAGAAACGCAGAACCTGACCTATCATGAGTCTCTTGCCTACCTGCTTTGCCTTTGCGAGCATCTCCTCGCAGTCTGCGGGAGTAAGGCTCATCGGCTTCTCACAGAGTACATTGATACCCTTGTCAAGGCACTTAAGAGTTGCCTCCTTATGCATATATGTAGGCAGAGCGATGATGACCATATCAAGCTCTTCCTTCTCTATCATCTCATTGTAATCGGTGTAGCAGTTGAACTTTGAGAAGTCGATAGCGTCGCCGCCGATGTCGATATTGAACTTGCGCTCGCCGTTCTCAAAGCGCGCGGGATCGATATCGCACGCAGCAACCAGCTTTATTATCTCTCCCTCGTTTGTAAAACGAACGAGGTTTGCAAGGTGTCCGCGGCCCATGCCGCCGATGCCTATAAGACCTGTCTTTACCATCTTGATAAATCTCCTTAAGTATATAAATCAGAGAGCAAGAATCTCGTCGAGAGTTTTGCTCATGTTGTTAAGCGAAGTCTGCGGGCAAATCTTGTGATAAGCCACCTCGCAGGTTATATAATCGTCGTAGCCGACATCCTTGAGAGCGTGGATGAGTCTGTCCCAACGGATCTGCCCCTCTCCGAGGTCTACGAACGTCTCAAGGACACCGCCGCCCGAGCAGGAAACGAAATCCTTTATATGAACCTTTTTAATTCTCTTGCCGAGGATTTCAACCCAATACTCGGGGTAAGAGTTGATAGCACAGTTACCTGCGTCAAAGTAAGAGCCTACATACGGGCAGTCGACGGCGTCGATAAAGTCGCGCATCTCGAATGCGGTGATGAGGAACTTATTCCACACGTTCTCAATGCCGACATTGACCTTCATCTCCTCGATAAAGGGCTTTAGCTCCTTGAGCGCGCCGAGAGCATTATTGTAAGCCTCGACGTAGGTGACATCCTCGTTTACAGTTCCGGGAACGACAAGCACGGAGTCCGCGCCCAGCTCCTTTGCCTGAGTTACAAGCTCCTTTATTATCTCCTGCGCTCTCTTTCTGTCCGACTCGTTGTTGCTCGTCAGATGATACTTCCAGTGCAGGTCGGAAACAAGGCTGAGTACATGTATGCCGAATTCCTCGGACAGAGCCTTTATCTCTTTTATTTCGTCGGCTGTAAAGGGGTCGGTAAGATTGAATTCAATACCGTCAAAGCCGGCCTTCTTTGTCATCTCGAACTCTTCTCTGTGGGAAATTCCCTTGGGCAGAGCAAAGCCCTGGTTTAAACCTTTTTTCATTTTTCGCAATACCTCTCTTAAGATATCTGTTATTACAATAATACTAACATACCGAGCGCAAAAAGTCAAGGCGTGTTTTGTAAAAGTTTACCGCTTTATCGTACCGTCAGCCTCGCGTCTCTCAAGGAGATTATTTATGCGGTCGATGGGGTTGAGAAGGCTTGATATCGTCTCATCCTTATTGAGCGTATCGACGAGCAGAGATATGTATTTGCACATATTGACCTCTATGTACCAAGCGCGCGTCGCAAGCTCAGACATACGGTATATGAGATTGGTCGTGTATACGCGGTTTATCCAGCCGTTCTTGTACGCCTCGTCAAAGACGTCAAGACCCGCAACGAAGAGTCCGAACGTAGCAAAGACGAATATGCGTCTTGCACCGCGCTCCTTTAATTTCTTTCCTATCTCTATAACGGAGTCACCCGAGGCTATCATGTCGTCGACGATTATGACATCCTTGTCCTTGACGCTGCGCCCGAGGTATTCGTGCGCCTCTATCGGGTTGCGTCCGTCGACGATTACCGAATAGTTTCTGCGCTTATAGAACATTCCGAGGTCTATCTTGAGCACGGACGAATAGTACATACATCTCTGCATACCGCCCTCGTCGGGGGATACTATCATGAGGTTGTCCTTGTTTATTGCGAGGTCATTTTCGTTCTTGACCAGCGCCTTTATCATCTGATACGTAGCCTGAACATTGTCAAATCCGCCGAGCGGGATGGCGTTCTGCACCCTCGCGTCATGTGCATCAAAGGTGATTATGTTGGCAACTCCCATATTGTGTAGTTCCTGCAGCATTATCGCACAGTCGAGCGACTCACGCGACGAGCGCTTGTGCTGTCTGCCCTCGTAAAGCATCGGCATGATAACTGATATGCGGCGTGCCTTGCCTCCGATAGCTCCGATAATTCTCTTGATATCGGCAAAGTGGTCGTCGGGACTCATCGGCACTTCCTTACCGTACATCTTGTAAGTTACGCCGTGATTGAACGGGTCGCTGACTATGTATACATCGTGACCGCGCAGGCTCTCATGAAGCGAGCCCTTTGCCTCTCCCGTACCGAACCGTGGGCACTCCGCGTTTACGATAAAGCTCTTGTCGGTCTCTCTCCAACGCTTTAAATACTTATCCACAGCATCGCAGAAGTCTTCACATCCGCGCATACTGATGACGCTGAGCGGTCCGTACAGTTTTACTTGTTCCATGCTCTTCTCCCTAAAAACGAAATGATTATTGTTACGCCTGTATTATACCATAAAGGGAGGGCTTTTAAAATGGGTTTTTTCAAAAAAATTAAGAAATTTTATTTATTTTTGCACTCTTTTGTGGTACAATGGAGAAAATGGTCGGAGGCACACGCGGTGAAAAATTCGCAGATAAAATTCTTCTTCATTAAGTTCGTCATACTCAACTTTATAAATATGATATCCTTCGGGATAAGCTATCTCTGCGATATGCTCACGCAGACATTTATAGAGGACGGCTTTGTGCAGACATGCACTGTCTGTCTCTCGGGATTTGTTTTTTTCGTGTTTTACGTCTTTGCCACGACCTCCCGAATGAATAATGTCGGGATCAACACCTCGCTTTTCGTCGCACGCGAGAGCGCCGCGTATGCGCTCTTTCTCCTGCCTGCCACCGTCGTCACGGCGGTATACGGCACGGATAAAATATCCTCCCTGCCCTTTCTGCGCTTTTATATACCGAGCCTGCCCGGAGCCTTTATCACGGGAAACGCTTTCGCGGGGTTTGTCATTCAGATAGTTATTATATCCGCCGCCGTCTTTGCGGGGAAAAAGAAAAACGACGCGCGCCGTGCGAGAGAGAGCGAGCTTGAGAGAGAGCTGCGCCGCGAGGATGAGCGGTATGCCGACGAGCTTGAGAAGCGGAATAAGGAAGAGTAGTCACACCCCGCCGCGTGCCGCATATAATGGCGCGAGGCGATATAATGGTAATTCATACGGTAAAGGCGGGAGAGACTCTTCGCGGGATAGCCGCCCTCTACGGAGTCTCCCCCGAGAGAATAATAAGCGACAATGCCCTTGTCTACCCCGACAGTCTTGTCACGGGTCAGGCGCTTGTAATACTTATACCCGAGACGGTGCATACCGTCGGGGCCGGTCAGTCCCTCTCCGGAATTGCGCACATGTACGGAGTGAGCGAAACGGAAATACTCAGATTAAATCCGTTTCTTCTCCGGCGCGCGCCGCTTTTGTACGCGGGTGAGCAGCTGATAATTTCACTTAAGCAGCAAAAGCGGCGTGAGTTATCGATAAACACCTACGTCTACCCCTTTGTTAACCGTGACATACTCATAAGAGAGCTGGTATATCTTACATATCTCACTATATTCGGATACGGCTTCCGCACGGACGGCTCTCTCATAGAGCCCGACGACGCGGATATAATCTCGCTTGCATATACCTACGGGGCAAAGCCCGTAATGCTGCTTTCTTCCGTCACGGACGACGGCAATTTCTCGGAAAAAAAGGCATCGGAGCTTTTCAATAACGAGGCTCTGCAGAATGAGATTTTATATAAGCTCGCGGCGGATATGCGGGAAAAGGGTTATGTCGGGCTTGATATTGACTTTGAATATATAAGTCCCGACGACGAGGATGCTTTCCTTGCTTTTCTCGGCAAAGCAGCCTCCGTCATGCACGATAACGGCTTCTTTTTAAATACCGACCTTGCGCCGAAAACAAGTACGGCGCAGCAGGGACTGCTCTATGAGGCGCACAACTACCGTGAGGTCGGTCGGATTTCCGACCGCGTTCTGCTCATGACATATGAATGGGGCTACACATACGGTCCGCCCATGGCTGTCGCACCGCTTAAAAACGTGCGCGAGGTGGCAATTTACGGGGTCTCCGAGATATCGCCCGAAAAAATTTTTCTCGGCATACCGAACTACGGCTACGACTGGACCTTGCCTTACGAAAAGGGAAAGACAAGAGCCGTCAGCATAGGAAACGAGCAGGCGGTGAATATCGCGCGCTCATACGGCGCGGAAATACGCTTTGACAGTGATGCGGCATCCCCATACTTTGAATACTACGACGGAACGCAAAAGCACATAGTGTGGTTTGAGGACGCGCGAAGCATTTCGGGTAAGGCAACTCTCATCGACGAACTCGGCATTTACGGCGCGGGATATTGGAACGGAATGCGGCCTTTCACGCAGAATTGGGCGCTTATGAGCGCTCTTTACAACATAAGATGACGGGAAAAAGCACGCCATTTATCATAAACAGCCATACGGTAAAACAGCAAAATCAAGGAGACGGCAGGACAGAAAAATGGAATACGATTTTAACGGCAGCACGACACCGATACTTTTTTGCGTCAACGGCCGAGTAAAGCTTATCAACAAGGCTGCGCGCAGAGAATTCAATAAGGTGCGTATGGGTAACATCATCGACGAAAATCTTCACGAGGGACTTTGCGACACAAAATTCGGCAAATGCGTCGGCATAAAATCCGATAACGGATTTTTTCTCATATACTGTGAGTTTCTGAATTTTGCAAACATAGTACCGATAAATACGACGGCTGAGCAGAAGATAGCGCAGAGCGGAGATCTCATACTGCACGCATCGGAGAATAATGCGGGAGACACGGTATCACTGTCGCGGCTGCGTGCAATAATACTGCGGCGTATGGCCTTGTCCTTTTATGACCTCGATACGCTCAGAGTATACCGCTCGTTTTATTTCATAAAAGAGTTTTCGCGCTCGGCGGAAAAGACTTTTTCGGGCATAGGAGCGCATTTTATATTCACCTCGGACACGCGTGACAAGGACGCATTTATAAACGCGCGAAATGCGGCGATACTTCTTACTCAGTTTATTTCAATGCTGCTCCTGTACTCACGCACGGGAGCGATAAAGGCTCACGCCTACGACCTTCCCGGAGCGCTCGGAGTGACCCTCTCGGCAGACCTCAAAACGCCTCTGCCGTATGTGCGCGGTGAGCAGGATATAACCAAGCTCTTTGAGTACTTCCCCGCGTACTCGGTCGACCTGTGCTGTGCGCAGATATGTATAAACACCTGCGGGTATACATTCATCTACGACTCAGACGGAAAGGGTAAAATTGAAATGACGGTATACTTCTGCACCGAACCCGCGCCGGAACTGCTGCTCGACTCGTCAAGGGACACGAGCCTCGCGGAACTATCGGAAACTCTCGCATTCAAGAACCTCGAGGCAATGCGCGCCCTGCGCAGCAAGAGATAAGGCACGCAAAACCCGTACCGCAGATAAAAGAGCAGAAACCACGTGTGTTTCTGCTCTTTTTTTGTATGTCGGTTCACATCAGGTAATTGCTGTCCCTCCGAAAAGGCATCCGCAATTTACCGACGGCGCATTCTCTTTTTCCATGCCTCCTGATTTTCCCTTAAGTGCTCGGAGAGTGAGTGGGTTGATTTGAACGGGAAGAAGAAATGTGACTTTTCCTTTGCACGCTCGTGGTTGCTGCGTATCTGTGCCTTGAGGTCCTCGTATTTTATTACTATCTGCTTTTCCTCCGCATACTGCTTGAGCACGGACACGACATGCGCACTCGAGCATACGTCGATAACGAAAACGCCGAAGAAGAAGCCTATGACGAATGAGAAGGCAAGGTTTTCGGACAGCCATGCAAGGGCATCGAGAATATGACGGTGTATGAAGAGATAGTAGCCCGCGGCGCAAAGCGCCCAGAAAAATGAAAATTTAGGACAGATAATCCCCTGTATGTTTCCCCATTCGTCCGAATAGTCCCAGAGTCGCACGTGCGTCGCCTTCAAGCTGACTATTCCCGCGATATATTCTATTACCGTCATAAATACAGCCATTATAAGGATGATTGCTATCTTACCCGGAATGCTGTCAACGCCGATAATGTCGCCTATATGCGCGGTAAGGTAGAGAATGCAAAGTCCCGAGCCGTAGAGCGGGAGATAAGGTCCGGTACAAAAGCCGGGGTTAATCCACTTTCTCTCCGGGTTTGCACCCGAGATAAAGCGTCTGAAGAACAGCTCAAGCACCCATCCGAATACCGAGCCTATAAAAAATAAATAAGCGAGCGTGAGAAACATACTCATTTTTTGTCTCCGTTTCCGTTTTCCCGAGGACGGATGCGGCTTTTATTTCAGCCGAGGAGCGAGTCTGCGCGAGATTATAAGCGCAAGAGCAAGCTTTACCGCATCGGGTATTATGAACGGCGCAACGCACATAAGCAGCGATGCACCGAGCGAGCGGGGATCTCCCGCGCCCGCCTTTACGAACATGAACCAAGCCGTGCCGAATGCGTAGCATATGGCAAGGCCGATGCCGAGCGAAAGCGCCTTTACCCATATTTTTTCACCCAAAAAGTGAACAAAAGCAAGGTATACCGCGCCGGTCAGAAGAAATCCGACGATATATCCGCCGGTAGGACCGAGCAGCACCGCAGCCCCCGATTTAAAGCCCGCGAAAACAGGTGCACCCGCAGCGCCGAGCGCTATATATACGGCAATTGAAATAATCCCGCGCTTGCCGCCGAGCACCGAAAGAACGGTGAATACGGCGAATGTCTGCAGCGTGAACGGCACTATTGTCGGTATGCTTATGAATGAGCATACCGCGATGAGCACCGCTCCGAGTGCGCAGAGAACGATATCGCGGGTAGTTAAAAAGCGTTTGGTTTCCATTTGTATTATTTTCTCCGTTTTTTTATTCAGAGTATAACATACAAACGCAGTATTGTCAACTTTTATTCGCGATTATCGGTTGACAATTCGGGGATGCCCGAAAGGCTGACCTCGCCCGCTGCAAGCAGGTGAGTGCTGCCGTCGTCTTTTTTTACCACAAGTGCGCCGTTATCGTCGATATCTACGGCGGCAGCCTCGTATTCCGACGAGGCTGAGTGTACCCTTACCCTCTCGCCGAGCATACAGAGCCGCTGTCTGTACGCATTTATAAGTTTTTTTCCATCACAGGAGAATTCGGGCGAGAGCAGCCTGCTTGCTATATCCGCACACAGCCTCGCACGCATATCCGCATCGCGGGGGTGTGAGAACAGCGCGCCTGCCTTTCCTTTAAGATATGACGGAAAGCCGCAGCGCGGCTCATACACGTTTATTCCTATCCCGACGACAGCCCATCCGAGCGTGCCGCTCTCAAGGTCGGCGACACCCTCAGTAAGAATACCGCAGACCTTTTTACCGTCAATGAGTATGTCGTTGACCCACTTTATACCCGCTCTGCCGTCAGTGCAGGCATTAATCGCATCGCATACGGCACAGGCAGCGCCTATGGTAATAAGCGTCGACTGCATCGCGGGAACAACCTGCGGACGCAGCAGCACGCTCATATACAGTCCCGTGCCGGGAGGCGAGAAAAATTCACGCGAAAAGCGCCCTTTGCCGCTCTGCTGACTGTCAGCTATTATGACGGTGCCGTGCGGAGCGCCGTCAAGAGCTGCCTGCTTTGCCGCTGCATTTGTCGACGGCAGCTTGTTATACACCTTAATAAGCGGTGCATAACAGTCAGTACCGCGAGTGAGAAAGGACGCAACCGACTGTGCGTCCAGCCTCTCCGGCTCACTATCGAGCGCATAACCCTTATTTGTGGATGAACGTATAGCATAACCCTGCTCGCGCAGGACGTTTATACATTTCCACACATATGTGCGGGAAATGCCGAGCTCCCGGGCGAGTATCTCCCCCGATACATATGAGCCCCTCTTTTCCCGCAGCAGGTCGAGTACCTGCCGTGCTCCCGAATAATCCTTCATTTTTTCTCCACCGCTATAAAGAAAGGAGACGTGGGCGAATTGAGAATTTTGAACATGCCGACGCAGTGCTCTCTGCGGTCGAGATTTTTCCCGAGGTATTCACAGAGCATTTCGCCCTCCGCCTGCCCCTCGGCGTGCCCGGGATAGATGCATATCAGCAATATCCCGTCGTCGTCGAGCGCCGATACGGCGTATTTCACAGCTTCAAGCGTACTCGGACGCATGGTGGTTATTTTTTTATCGCTGCCGGGCAGATAACCGAGGTTGAATACCCCTATGCATATTTTTTCCTTTACGTATTTCCCGGCGTTTGCGTGCGAGTCGCATATGAGCGTGCAGTTGTCGTATGCTCCGCCGTCCGTGAGAGTCTTTTCCGTGCTTGCAAGAGCCGAGGGCTGTATATCAAAGGCATAGACATGCCCGTGCTCGCCGAGTGCGCGGGAGAGCCACAGCGTATCGTGCCCGTTTCCCATCGTGAAGTCGCAGGCAACCCCACCCTCTTTTACATGCGCCTCTAAAAACCGTTTTTCGAGAACTCTTAAATCTACCATATATCTTACCGTTCTGTATTTTTCCGCACGCCGTGCGTCTTACATATATTATACCATTTGTATGCGTCTCTTTGTTAATGTATTGTTAATAATATTGTGGTACAATTCGTTCGGAATTTTTGTGCGGAGGGGAGAGCTTGAAAAAACAGAAGAAAAATTACAGCGGGCTGTACAGACCTCCCGAGCGCGGAGAAATAATCGCTCGCAGACGGGCGGGAGTGCAGGCGGCTTTTACCGCTCTTATCACCTCAGCGGTGTTTCTCTCAGCTGTCGCCGCGGTCATTATCGGCGTGCATAAAAATAATGAAGACATTCCCGTGACGGCGTCAGGTGACGGGCGGGATACTGAGTATACCGTATTTCTCGACCCCGATTACGCCGCTGACATGAATTGCAGTGCGGACGAATTGCGGGCGGCTTTTGACTTTGCGCATGATGTCGCCGCGTCTCTCTCCGTGCGGGGGGTAAAGACCGTGCTGCCGCGCGAAGATACCGAGGACAGCTTTATAACGCCGGACGAGCGCGCCGAGTACGCGGCGGGTGCGGACTGTGCCGTGGGATTTTTCGTAAATTCGGAAAGGGTTGCCTACTACTCTCTGCTCTCGGACGAGACTGAGCGCTCACGCGCACTGTGCGAATGTTTCGGTGACGCGCGCAGCTCCTCCGAGACATCCTTCCCGAAAAGGCAGGGTGTTGCGTGGGCTTGCGTAGGCTTCGGAGACGGAGCTTTCGGCGCGGAGGAGACGGCGGAGGCGATAGCAAAATTTCTCACGGGTAATACGAATGGAAATTAAAACGAACGGTGAGCGCAGCGAGTGCGTGGAAAAGTCCGTGGCAAACGGTATGCCGGAGGCATATGCTGTAGGTAAAGCATGGTTTTATCGCGAGGAATACGACATCACCCCGGATGTCCTCATACCGCGTCCCGACACTGAACGTGCAGTGGAGAAACTGTGCGCGCTGCTGCCGCGCGGCGGGCATTTCGCCGACCTTTGCTCAGGCTCGGGATGCATCGGCATATCCTGCCTGTGCGAGCGCGGGGACGCGAAGTGCGACGCCTTTGACATATGCCCCGCCGCAGTCGGACTTGCGCTGCACAATGCGGAGAAGAACGGAGTTGCGGACAGATATTCGTGCGCGGTGTCCGACGTTTTCTCTCTTGATGACGCGGGATGGGACATAATCGTGTCAAATCCGCCGTACATACCGAGCACGGTCATACCCACGCTCGACGAGTCGGTGCGCCTGTACGAGCCTCTTATCGCTCTTGACGGCGGAGAGGACGGACTTGATTTTTACCGCGCAATGTTAGATGCCTTTTGCCCGCGCGAGTGCTTTATCTTCGAGATAGGCTACGACGAGGGCGAGGCGATATGCGCTCTCGCGCTTGAGCGCGGCATGACATGCGAAATAAGCAAAGACTACGGAGGCAACGACCGAGTTGCCGTTATAAGGAGAAAAAGGAGAAAAATATGATAAGACTATGCTGTGCATTCGGCGGACGCAGTACCGAATATGAGGTATCGCTCGAGAGCGCATACGGAGTGCTCTCAAACGCCGATAATAGTAAATATGAGATAATAAAGCTCGGTATCACGCGTGACGGGAAATGGTATCTCTACGGCGGAGATAACGAAAAAATACGCGACGGCAGCTGGGCGAGCGACAGGGAGAACCTCCGTAAGTGCCGTCTGTCGCTCGATTACGGGGACAGAGCACTTTATACGGATGACGGAAGATATGAAATCGACGTTTTCTTTCCCGTCATGCACGGGGCAAACTGCGAGGACGGCACTCTTCAGGGGGCGCTCGCGCTGAGTGGCATACCCTTTGTCGGCAGTCCGTGCGCGTCGTCCGCAGTATGTATGGATAAGGCGTTCACAAAGCAACTTATCTCCCTCATCGGCGTACCGCAGGCGGACGCGATTACCGTGAGAAAGTCGGAGATAGTAAATGGGCGGGACGAAATAATCAACCGTTCCGAAAAAAAGTTCGGATATCCCGTATTCGTAAAACCCTCGCGCGCAGGTTCAAGCGTGGGAGTGGTCAAGGTTAAGGAGCGCTCCGATTTTCCCGCGGCTTTTGATACCGCGTGCGGAGTGGATGACAAGATACTTATAGAGAGATATATACCCGGCGGCGAATTTGAGGTGGCAGTGCTCGGAAACGAAGAGGGCGAGGCATCGTGCGTAGGCGAAATAGTGCCGGGCAGCGAATTCTACGACTATAATAACAAGTATTCGGACGATACCGCACTCTACTATATCCCCGCACGCCTTGATAACAGCCTTGCCGATAAGATAAGGGGCTACGCCGTCGATATATATAAGGCGCTCGACTGCAAGGGGCTTGCGCGCGTCGACTTCTTCTCGGACGGAAAGACGGCGGTCTTTAACGAGATAAATACCCTGCCGGGCTTCACGCCGATAAGTATGTATCCGAAGCTTTGGGGCAAATGCGGACTTAGTTACTCCGCGCTCATAGACAGGCTTGTCGACCTTGCTCTTAATGAGGGAGCAAAGAAATAAACACACTGCGCTGCGAAAAGAGCCTGTTTTTTTCGCGGCGCAGCTCTGTTTTTTGGCAAATAAGGAAAAATTCATCTATAAGCAACTCTGATAAAGGCAAGATTTTTTTGGTTATTCTCACAATTCTTATTGACATATTGCATAAATCGTGATATTATAATATAGTAAATTTGCATAAGCGAGGTTGCCATGCACAGGTTTTTTGCCGAGGGCAAAATTTCAGAGGGCTGTGACTTTGTCCTGACAGGCGAAAACATGCGCCATCTCTCGCGCAGTCTGCGTGCAGAGGTAGGAGACAGGGTGTGCGTATGCGACGCGCACGGAGTCGAGTACGAATGTACCGTGAAGAGTTTTTCGCGCGAGAGCGTTGTATGTACAGCGCTGAAAAGGCTGAGCGTTTCCGCCGAGCCTGCCTATGGGGCTTATCTTTGTCAGGCACTGCCGAAGTCCGATAAAATGGACTACATAATTCAAAAGGCGGTGGAGCTGGGCGTGCGCGCAATAATACCTTTTGAGAGCGAAAATTGCGTGATGAGGCTGAAAGGCGAGGCACGCAAAAGGAAGCTCGAGCGATGGGCGAAAATAGCGGAGAGCGCAGCGAAGCAGTGCGGACGGGCTGTAATTCCCGAGGTAAGAGATGTATGCTCTTTTTCGGAGGTGCTCGCACTCGGAGAGGGCTCACGACGCTTTTTCTTATACGAAAAGGCAACGGTACCGCTCGGAGAGCAGCTTGACGGATTTACACATGACGACGTGTATTTTACGGTAGGACCGGAGGGCGGTTTTTCACCGCGCGAGGCGCAGTGCGCCGCACGCGCGGGGTGGACGGGCGTATCGCTCGGGCGCAGGATTCTGCGCACGGAGACGGCATCGCTTTATTTCCTCAGTGTGCTGTCGTATGAACAGGATAAGCAAGATAACTTACAAGATTCGCGAGAATGAAAGGAGAAACCTCAAAATGTCTAAACTTTTCCAAGGAGTAATACACCAGATGAAGGACGCGGTCGACCGCGTTATCGGCGTCATTGACGAAAACGGAGTTGTCGTATCGTGTTCCGAGCCGGGACTCATAGGCGAGACACGCCACGGAGTTCACGACGAGCTTGCCTTTTCGGGTGACAATGTAGTGGCGGGCGGATTTACCTACCGCCTTGTGGATTCGTCCAATATGAGCGAGCACATCGTCTTTGTCGAGGGTGAGGACGAGGCAGCCGACCGATACGCGCGCCTCGCAGCCGTATCTCTCTCCAATCTGCGTTCGCTTTATAACGAAAAGTACGATAAGGCTTCGTTCATCAAGAATATCATACTTGACAACATTCTCCCGAGCGATATATACGTAAAGAGCAAGGAGCTGCGCTTTGAGCAGGAGGTTTTGCGCGTAGCATACCTCGTCAAGTTCCACGACTCGACCGAGGAGATGCCCTACGACCTTATACAGAATATGTTTCCCGACAAGACGAGAGACTTTGTCGTGAGCATCGGCGACAGCGACATAGTACTCGTAAAGGAGTTCCATCAGGGCGTTGACTCCGAGGCTATAGAGAAGATTGCATATCAGATAAACGACACTCTCTCGACTGAGTTCTACACCCGCGTCAGCGTAGGTATAGGTACGCCCGCCGAGAACCTGCGTGAGCTGTCCCGCTCGTACAAGGAGGCTCAGATAGCCCTCGAGGTCGGTAAGGTATTTGACACCGAAAAGACCGTAGTAAACTACGAGACGCTCGGCATAGGCAGACTTATATATCAGCTGCCTACGACCCTTTGCGAGATGTTCCTGCAGGAGGTATTCCGCAGGGGCAGCTTTGAAAGACTCGACCGCGAGACTCTGCTCACAATTCAGTGCTTCTTTGACAACAATCTGAACGTATCCGAAACCTCTCGCAAGCTCTTTGTACACCGCAATACCCTTGTGTACCGTCTCGAGAAAATAAAGAAGATAACGGGACTTGACTTAAGAGAATTCGAGCATGCCATCACATTCAAGGTTGCGCTCATGGTCAAGAAGTATCTCGCGTGCAAGCCGTCAAAATATTGAGGATAACCCATGATAGAGCTTAAAAACGTGACGAAGGTATACCCGAACGGGACTGTCGCCCTTGACCATGTCAATCTGCGCATATCGGACGGGGAATTCGTTTTCGTCGTGGGCGCGTCGGGAGCGGGCAAGACGACGCTTATGCGTCTCTTACTGCGTGAAGAAAACCCGACCGAGGGGGACGTATTCGTCGACGAATACGACCTCGGCAAGCTCACGCCGAAAAAAGTACCGTTTTACCGCAGGAAGCTCGGAGTGGTCTTTCAGGATTTTCGCCTCTTTCCCAACAAGACGGTATATGAGAACGTAGCCTTTGCCATGCGGGTAATAGGCGAGCCGTCCAAACTTATACGCAGAAAAGTGCCGACGATACTCTCGATCGTGAATCTTCAGGACAAGGCGAAGTGCTATCCGAGGGAGCTTTCCGGAGGCGAGCAGCAGAGAGTCGCGCTCGCACGTGCGCTCGCAAACAATCCGGGAATAATCATAGCGGACGAGCCTACGGGAAATATCGACCCGAAGATGTCCCTTGAGATAATGAACCTGCTTGTCAAGATACACAATCACGGCAAGACCGTCATAGTCGTCACACACGAAAAGGGACTTGTCGACTACTTCAAGCAGAGGGTCATTACCATACGCGACGGACGCGTAGTCGACGATAAGATAGGGGGTATGTTCGGAAATGCGCAGGTATAGTACAACATACTTTGTAGGCGAGAGCATAAAGGGTCTGTGGAAGAACGGTGTAATGACCGCCGCGAGCGTGCTCGTGCTGCTCTCGTGCCTTGTCGTGATGGGCGCTTTCTCAACTCTCGTCATGAATATAAATAAAAATCTCGAGAGCCTCGGGGTTCTCAATGAGATAGTCGCCTTTATCGACGCGGACAAGACGGAAGATGAGATATCCGATATGTATAAGTCGGTGCTCGGCTTTGACGGCGTTGATAAGGTCGAATACTGCTCGCGTGCGGACGCACTCGCGCAGGAGAAGAAGAAATACGAGGACGCGGGATACCCGTACCTTGCGGAGTCTCTGAATGAGGAAAACAATCCTTTTCATGCGACTCTTACCGTGAGCTACAAGGCGGACGCATCGGTCGAGGACCTGCAGAATAAGATAAAGAATACCGACGGCATATATAAGGTCAATTGCCGTGCGGACATTGCCGAAACGATAACGAAATTGCGTTCGAGCGTGTCGCTTGTCCTGCTCTGGTTTATGATAACGCTGTTTGTCGTCAGCTTCTTTGTCATTATAAATACCGTCAAGCTGTCCGTGTACTCCCGCAGACAGGAGATAATGGTCATGCGCTATATCGGGGCTACCAAAAATTTTATAACCGTCCCCTTTATAATCGAGGGCATGCTGATAGGGCTTGTCTCCGGCGGACTTGCGTATGCGATAGAGCGCCTGCTCTACACGCGCATCTCCGACAGCATAAAGCTTGATAATATCATCAGCATTATCCCCTTCTCCGATATATCACTTATGATGATAGCGGGATTCCTCGCCATCGGTGTCGTCACCGGTGTCATAGGCAGCTGTATCTCGCTGCGCAAATATCTGAAAACATGATAAAAAGACTCAGAAAAAGTATCATCGCCGTACTGCTCGCAGGGGCGATGATATCTCCGTTTACATACGTTTCCACCGCCGACGTTTCGATATCTCCCGACGTAAAAGCGCTTGAGGAAAAGATAGCGGGGCTGAAAAACGAGCAGAAGCAGTATGAGAACAGAATAAAGGAAATCGACCGCTCGACAAGCGAGCTGCTTGAGAAAAAAGGTACTTACGAGCGTCAGATAGCCGTTATAAATCAAAAGATCGTTTCTACCGACGAGCTGATAAAGCAGTACGACGTGCTCATCTCTCAGGCATCATCCGGTATTTCCGACAAGGAGAATGAGATAGACGCACGCTTTGACGAATTTCTTGCGCGCATGAGCGCTAACTACGAGGACGGATATGTAAACTATCTTGTCCTGCTGCTCGACAGCGGAAGCGTCACGGATATGCTTTTAAATACCGAGCGCACCGCCGACGCGCTTGCATACGAGCGCAGCGTCATGGACTCCCTCGAGAGTGACAAAAAAGACCTTGCGGCGACGAAAAGCTCTCTTGAGGACGCACGCGCCGCTCAGGAAAAGGCAAGAAACGAGCAAAAGGCGGACCTTGCCGAGGCGCAAAGCAAGAAAAAAGAACTTGCCGCATATATAAGTGAGCTTGAGAATGACAAAACAAAGACGGAGAAGCTGCGCGCGGAAGCGGAAAAAGCCAACGAGGAGTTAAATACAAAGCTCGAAAACCTGCTCGCCGAAATAGCGAAGAAAGAGGTTCAGCAGCACCCCGTCGACAAGAATTCAATGATATGGCCCGTGCCAGTAAACAATAATATCGTTTACTCAAAGTTCGGTATGCGCGACCTCTACGGCACGCCGAATAATCACCGCGGCATAGACATATCCGCTCCCGAGGGCACTCCGATATACGCCGCCCAGGCGGGTGTGGTCGAGATAGCCGAGTGGCATTACAGCTACGGAAACTATGTCGTAATAAACCACGGCGGCGGTTACGCTACTCTCTATGCACACGCGATACAGCTCAATTGCAAGGCGGGTGACACCGTAGGACAGGGAGACACTATTGCATTCGTCGGAAATACCGGAGAGAGTTACGGAAATCACTGTCACTTTGAGGTGCGCGTCGGAGGCGTTCCGAAGCAGCCGCTTGATTATGTTTATCTCTCCACGATGGTATTCTGGGAGGATTAGAATGTTTAAAAAATCAAAGAAAACAGCTAAGCGTATAAGCACTATCTGCATTTCCCTTGCGCTGCTCGCCCTCGCTCTGCCGATAAATCCGGCGGGCGCGGCTGGGACCAACGCCGAGATATCCGCGATAGAAAAGCAGATATCCGACCTTGAGGCACAAAAAAAAGAATATCAGAAAACACTCAACGGACTTAACGCCTCATCGGCAAACGCACTCTCCGTAAAGAATTCATACGAAGAGCAGATAAAGGTCATCGAGCAGAAGATAAAGGCGACCGACAATCTTATATCCGAGTACGACAGCCTTATCGCCGAGACCGAGAGCGGAATAGACAGCAAGGAAGAGGAGATAGATGCACGTTTCGAGGAATTTCTCGAGAGAATGAGCGTAAACTATGAGGACGGATATGTCAATTATCTTGCGCTGCTGCTTGAAAGCGGCTCTCTCTCCGAGATGCTCTCGAATACCGAGAGGACAGCAGACGTGCTTGAATACGACAGAAACCTGATGGACACCCTTGAGCGCGAAAAGGAGAGCCTCGGCGACAGAAAATCTGAGCTTGAGAACGCACGAAAAGCGCAGGAGAAAGCAAAAAACGAGCTTGCCGAGGATAAGAATGAGGCACAGAGCAAAACGAGCGATATGCAGGCGTATATAGACAAGCTTGCGAACGACACGGCGAAAACCGAGCAGATGCTCGCCGACGCACAGAAGCTTGACGACGAGCTGAACGCCCGCCTCGAGCAGGCACTGAAGGCTCTTGCCGAAAAAGAGGTGCCGCAGTATACCGTCGACAAGAACTCTATGATGTGGCCTGTCTCCGTTAATTACAATACGATAAGCTCACCTTACGGCATGAGATATATTTTCGGCAGCAACTATATGCACTACGGCATAGACATTCCCGCCCCCGCAGGCAGCAATGTCTACGCGTGCCAGTCGGGAGTGGTTGAGATAGCCACCTCGCACAGCAGCTACGGAAACTATATAGTAATAAACCATGGCGGCGGATACGCCACCCTCTACGCACATAATTCCCAGCTGTTAGTCAGTGCGGGAACCCAGGTGAGCAAGGGAGACGTTATAGCTCTCGTCGGCAGAACAGGCTCGGCGACGGGCAACCACTGCCACCTCGAGGTGCGATATAACGGCGCTCATCAGAACCCACTCAACTTCCTTACACAACCGTAAAAATGAAAAAGAAGATTTCTCTACCGATAGTTATACTGATATGCGTTTTCTGCAGCGTTATCACCTTCCAGGTAACGTATATCGCCTGCTCGCAGACTATGAAAAGCGGCAGCGGCAGCATCGAGAACGATAAGCTCGCCCTCGTCGACAGGATTTACCGCGAGAATTATGTCAACGAAATAAACGAGAACGACCTGACAAACGGTCTGATAGAAGGCTATCTCGCCGGAGCGGGTGAAAAATACGGATACTATCTCACGTCTGACGAATACAAGACACATACCGATGACTTTGAGGGAAACTACGTCGGTATCGGTGTAACCGTAGTCTACGACAGTGCAAAAGGACTTATCAAGGTTGTCGCAGTGTCCGACGGTTCTCCCGCGGAAAAGGCGGGCATAAAAAAATCGGACTATATATACGCCGTAGACGGAGAGAGCGCGTATGACCTCGGGTATAACGGCACGCTTGAAGCCGTAAAGGGCAAAGCCGGAACGGAAGTCACCGTAACCGTCCTGCGCGAAAGCGGCGGAGAGAGCACCTCGGCTGAATATAAAGTCACGCGTGAGGCTCTCGTCGAGCAGACGGTATACTACAGACTCCTTGACGGAGGGATTGCCTTCATCCGCATAACCTCATTTAACTCCGAGGCGGCGGAGGAATTTTCCGCAGCGCTTGATAAGATGCGCTCGGACGGAGCGACGGGACTTATAATAGACCTGCGCGACAATCCGGGAGGAGAGCTTAACAGTGCCGTGTCGATAATCGACCCGCTTATCCCCGAGGGAGACCTCGTAGTGGTAAAGGATAAGGACGGGAACGAATCTGTTATGGCAAGGTCGGACGCAAACGAAGTTGACCTGCCCATGGCGGTGCTCGTGAACGGGCATTCCGCGTCGGCATCAGAGCTTTTCGCCCAGTCTATACGCGACTACGGCAAGGGCGTGCTGGTCGGCGGGACGACATACGGCAAGTTTACCATGCAGTCGGGCAGAGCATTACCCGACGGAAGCGTTATCTATATATCCACGCACACATTCTCGTCGAAATCGCGCGAGAGTTACGAGGGAGTGGGGCTCACCCCCGACATCGAGGCTACCCTCGGTGAAGAGGCGGCGGCAAAAAATCTGTTTGATTTGACCGATGACGAGGACACTGTCCTTCAGGCGGCTGTCAAATATATAAAAGAAAGAAATTAAGGGGGTATTCTCCAAGTGAAAGAAATAACGGTGACCGAAGACGGGCTTAAAAAACTGCAGGATGAGCTTACTTACCTCAAAACGGTAAAGCGCAAGGAGGTAGTCGAGGCGATAAGGGTTGCACTCGGTTTCGGCGACCTCTCCGAGAACAGCGAATATGACGAGGCTAAAAATGAGCAGGCAAAGACCGAGGCGCTCATAGCCGAGCTTGAGGAAACGCTTAAAAATGTAAAAATTGTTTCCGACTCCGACGTACAGACCGAGAGAGTCAATGTAGGGAACAAGGTCAGGGTTTATAACGAAAAGTACAAGGAAGAGGTGGAGTACACCGTCGTCGGCTCGACCGAGGCTAACGCCGTGATGAACAGAATATCCGACCAAAGCCCGATAGGCATGGCGCTGATCGGAGCAAAGGTAGGCGCTTCCGTCAAGGTCGACACACCGAAAGGAGCTATGAAGCTGAAAATCCTCGAGATAACAAAGTAGATGACATTACCCGCACGGGGCTAAGGAGAAACAATGAGCGAGAATGAAAAGAACTCAATGCAGGAGGAAAAGGATTTATCCGAAATCCTGCGTGTACGCAGGGACAAGCTTGCCGCACTTCAGGCGGCGGGCAAAGACCCCTTTGCTGTAACAAAGTACGACGTGACCCACCACAGCTCGGATATAAAAGAGAATTTCGATACTCTTGAGGGAGCGGAGGTAAGCATTGCCGGCAGACTTATGTCCAAACGCGTAATGGGCAAGGCATCATTCTGCCATGTGAAAGATCTCGGCGGTATGATGCAGGTATACGCAGCCCGAGATTTTGTAGGTGAAGAAGCGTATGGGGACTTCAAGAAATTTGATATCGGCGACATAATCGGCGTAAAGGGAACGGTATTCAAAACAAAGACCGGCGAGATTTCCGTTCACGCGACGCAGATAACTCTTCTTGCCAAGAGTCTGCGCCCTTTGCCGGAGAAATTCCACGGACTGACGAATACCGATTTGCGCTATCGTCAGAGATATGTCGACCTGATAACAAATCCGGGAGTCACGGACACATTCTTAAAGCGCTCAAAGATAATTTCCACGATAAGGAAATTTCTTGACGCACGCGGATTTATCGAGGTTGAGACTCCCATGCTCGTGTCAAACGCCGGAGGAGCTGCGGCACGTCCTTTTGAGACGCATTTTAATGCCCTTGATGAGGACCTGAGGCTGCGTATTTCCCTTGAGCTTTATTTAAAGAGACTTATCGTCGGCGGGCTTGAGAGAGTGTACGAGATAGGCAGAGTGTTCCGCAATGAGGGACTTGACACTCGCCACAATCCCGAGTTTACGCTCATGGAGCTGTATCAGGCGTATACCGACTACCACGGAATGATGGACCTTACCGAGGATATGTTCAGATACGTCGCGCGCGAGGTGCTCGGCACGACAACCATCGTATATAACGGGGTTGAAATGGACCTCGGAAAGCCATTTGAGCGAATAACCATGACCGAAGCGGTAAAGAAGTATTCGGGTGTTGACTTTGATGAGATAAAGACCGTTGAAGAGGCGCGCGCCGTCGCACACGAAAAGGGAGTTGAATTTGAGGAGAGGCACAAGAGAGGAGACATACTCAATCTCTTCTTTGAGGAGTTCTGCGAGGACAAGCTTATTCAGCCGACATTCGTCATGGATCATCCCGTCGAGATAAGCCCGCTTACCAAGAAGAAGCCGGATAAGGAGGGCTATGTCGAGCGTTTTGAGATGTTCATGAACGGGTGGGAGATGTGTAATGCATATTCCGAGCTTAACGACCCGATAGATCAGCGCGCCCGCTTTGCCGAGCAGGATGCGCTCGCAGAGGCGGGCGACGCAGAGGCAAACCATACCGATGAGGACTTCCTAAACGCTCTCGAGATAGGTATGCCCCCCACCGGTGGCATAGGCTACGGAATAGACAGACTCTGTATGCTCCTGACCGACTCCGCAGCCATCCGCGACGTTTTGCTATTCCCGACCATGAAAAGTCTTGACAAAAAGGCAGAAAAGGCAGAAAATGCCCCGACGGACTGTGCCTGCGGCACCTGCCCGTCACAGGAGGCGTGCAAGGCAGCCGCAAG
>CAKSEI010000009.1 GCA_934446285.1 uncultured Eubacteriales bacterium
TAGAGTTTAATTTCCCAATATATCGGGATGGTCAAGAGGTAAGGCGGCTCTTGTGGGAAAAAGGTAATACCGTTGACAGCAGTCTGTCGGTATTTGAGGAAAGAGTTGAAAACAGAGATACATAAAGAGAGAATTCCGCTATGGAAATACAGTCATGCACGGCATCATGAGCAACAAGCAGTACAGTAGCCACACGCAGTGCGTTCGCGAGAAATCCTGTTATTAAATAATTTTTCCCCATTTCAGCGCACAATGTGCCGAGCTTTTCTATTATCTTGCCGTTGGCATTACGGTATTTCTCTATCAGCCATTCCGAATAACCGTACAGCTTGCGCTCTTTTGCGAATGCACCGTTAAAGAGAACGCCCGGGTAATAGCTCGCCTTGCGCCTGTCTTTTGACGAGTCCAACTGATAATTATACTGCAGCTTCTTATTTGCCGATGACACAGCGGCGGTCAGGACTGCTACCGCGACAACGAGCAGACACAGATACCATTTATAAGAGAGCAATATAATCGCAACCGCAGCAGTTGATATCACGGAAGAAATCATCTGTGCAAACGCCGATACAACGGAGAACGCATCGGCATTTATCGAAAGCGCATTGTTCAGTCGGTCATTCCATTCGGGATTTTCATAGTCCTCAAGCTCGCACGCCGACAGTCTGTCGTAAATAAAACGATTCATATGCACCGTATACTTAACGGACGTCGTATCATTATACAGCGTGCTTATATACGAGACAACCTGCCCCGCAGCGAGGAGCAACACGAGAAACAAACCGTAATGTAAAACAGTTTCAAATCCCTCGTCCTGTTCTATAGCCTCAATTATTTTTTTGAGAATAAAAGAGTCTGCTATTGCGTTAATTGAATAAAAGCATGTCCTGAATACAAGAAAGCACAGAAAAGCCTTATCAACATCCCAAAGGTTTTTCAATACAAAAAATGTATTTCTGAAAATTTTCCCGACCGACGGAGCTTTCTTATAAAGCTTCAGCATATTATCATAAAACATTGTCAACCTAAGCCAAGCTTTTAATATAATCGCAGTATAGTTCTAAATATTCATTTATCATGTTTATTTGAATGGGACATTTCTTTAAACCTCTTGCATTGCTAAAGCCACAGCATTTTCCCTTACAAAGCGGAAGAAATACGCAGTCTTTACAACCTCGATTCGTCAGAACATCCGAGTCTGTCTTTGTCCATTTTGTTATTTTTTCATCGTATAATTCAAAACAACCGTTTTTTATCGTCCCTACAGAGTTTAAATCATTATATAATTCAACAGTGCATTTCATTATATTCCCTTGTGGGCTTATAACAAAACTATTAGGCATACCAGCGTAACATATTAAACCAAATGGTTTAAAAACCCGAGAACACAGCACCGGCATCTATTTTTTTCTTCTTCATATGCTCGAGCAGCTGTAAATCAATATATGCAACAATTTCAGGAGTTAACTCTGATAATTTATCATCATTTTTTCCGCCAAGTCGAGATATTGTGTTTAGTGATACAGAAAATCTGTTGTCAAAATTCTCTGATATGTAATCCAATAACTCAATAGACCGCTCTCTGATATGAAATTTTACATTTCATATCTATCCGCCTGTGCGGAAAACAAGTCATAATACTTTCCGCGGCAGGACATTAGCTCCGCATGACTACCAGTTTCAGCTATTTTTCCGTCGTCAAGCATAATTACCTTATCCATGTATGCTGCACAAGACATACGATGTGATATAACTATGACAAGCTTATCCTTAAGTTTCAGTAGTTCGGAGAATATCTTATTTTCGGTAATCGGGTCAATAGAGGCTGTCGGCTCGTCGAAAATAACTATGTTTTTTTCTGCGTAGAATACTCTGGCAAGCAGCAGTCTCTGCCACTGACCCTCGGACAAATCTATTCCCGCAGGGTCGTATTTTGCATCAAGGCCCGTATAAATCCCGTTAGGCAGACTGTAAGCAAATTCGTCCACTCTGCTTTTTTTCAACGCTTCTGCAAGAATTATCTCATCCGTGTCTCCGAACGAAACATTGTACTCCAATGAAAACGGATATTTTGTGTAAGCCTGCTGACACATATCAACAGCGGAAAAGATGCTCTCCGTGGAAACATCTTCTGCGTTTTCATTGTTATACCTAATGCGCCCTGTATACATTTCATATACCCCGGCTAAAATTTTTGCAAGAGTAGTTTTGCCTGATCCGTTTTCACCGACAATACATACCTTCATGCCGCATTTAAGAGTCAATCCTATGTCAATCAGAGCAGGAATATCAGCTCCGGGATATGTATAACCGAGATTTTCTGACGATATAGAAAATATACTGTCAAGCGTTTGCCCTACGTGCGCGGTCGGTGTACTGTCGAGAAATTCATAGTATGCATTATAATACTCTGCATCGGCTGCAAGCCCGGTAAAGGAATTAAACACAGCGGACACAGCACTCTCCAGATAGTTTACGGAAGCTACGGATGCAGTAAAATATCCTATGGATACTTCGCCGAAAAGCGCTTTTAGGGCATAAAAGATATAAGCTGCGAAATACGCCGATTTATCTGAAACAAATGCAACAAGCGAATTACGTATGTCTAAAAATGACATGCGTCGCACAACGAGGCTAAGCTCTCTGCATAATTCTCTGCGCTTACCGATTACATAGTCTAAATTTCCGTACACCTTCATCTCGCATACGTAATCCTTATCCGAGACTATATCCGTGTATGCATCTATCTTCATAAAATAATTGTTCAGCACTTCATCATAACGGTATTTTTTTCTGTTTATTTTCAGAGATACAATGTATTTTACGACTATTGCCGCTGTAATAACCAGCATCGGGCGTATATCAATGTCACGCAGGTAGTCTATGTACATCACTGCCGTTACAAAAGATGCAAGAATTTTTGCTATCCTTGATGGGCACTCCGCTATACGCGCTATACAGTCTTTCTTGCAGCGAATATATTTTTCATAAGTTGAACTGTCTTCAAGGCAATCTCCCTTTATTTTTGAAACAAATACCATCAGCTCGGCATAAAGAGTGTCGCATACATTCTTTTTTTGCCTACGCTTAAAAAGTGCCAAAGCAAATGACAGGTTCACGGCAATAAGATCCCAAGCTTTCATAATAGCCGTAAATAATACTATTCCCAAAACGGCAGACAAAATAAAACTATCATGCTCTGATGTGATTGTATCAACAATCCATCTGTTCAAAACTACCGCAGGATAGTACACTAATCCCGAATTTCCGAGAGCGAAAAGCGCAACAGATGCCAAGTATGCTTTATGATATTTTATCATAGTGAGCATTACGCAGAGTATTCGTTTAACTTTCGACATTCTCCTTTACCCCATATCTTGATGCCTGTGCGGCGTAGAGATTATCGTATATACCCTTTTTATTTAGAAGTTCCCGGTGATTTCCGTTTTCTCGTATTTTCCCTCCATCAACAACGACTATTTTGTCACAATCCTTTGTACACGAAAGATTGTGTGTAACTATTATAACGGTCTTATCCTTATATGTGTCAAAGATCAAATCAATAAGTCTTTTTTCCGCTTTAGCGTCGAGCGATGCCATCGGTTCATCGAAAACAATTATTTCTCTTTGTGCGTATAATGCACGGGCTATTTTTATTTTTTGATGTTCTCCGCCCGAGACATCTGCTGCTCCTTCAAATATCTCCCGACGCATCATAGTATCATCACCGAGCTTTTCGCGCAGGCGTGACAGACCTATTTTCGAACAGATTTTTTCATACATTTCGTCATCTTTTTGCTGCGGATCGGATACGGTTATATTATCTTTGAAAGACAAAGGAAAAGTCGTAGTGACCTGAGGTGCATATGAAAATTTTGCAAGCACGCTTTTTATATCAGCATCTGCATAATCTACGCCGTTCATACTGATTTTACCGCTTGCGGGCAGATATAGTCCGAGAATGAGTTTAATGAGTGTACTTTTTCCCGCACCGTTTTTTCCTACTATGGCAATCTTCTCCCCTTTTCGTATCTCTAAGCTTACATCGCTCAGCTGAAAGGAGTCAGTGTCTGCATATGCCTTATACCTATAATATACATTTGACAGGCATATGCTTTCCATCTCATCGGATATCCTAAATCCGCATCGTGCCGGTCGATAAATGAATTCAAAGAATTCATTTATAAGGAACATATCTTCATTTATAAACAATGAGTCAACTATGAGATTTCGCAACGAAGAATTGAACTGAGTTATGCATGCCGCAATAAGCAATGCGCCGCCGTAAGTCATCTTACCCGTGTATACCAGCAAAAACAGAGCTACATAAAAAATCGTCTCATATATGATTTTAACTGCTGAAATGCAATTTGAATATTTATATTCAAGCATGTCAGCTTCTATATGGGCATTCAGACTGCCATCGCCGAGAGAAACATATTTTTTCAAAAGAGATGGCACTATGCCCCTCCTTGTTATATCAAAAATTGCTTCCTTGTTTGTAAACAAGGCATCGATTTTACCCTGACGTCTGTCAACACCTGAGGTTTGTTTATATGAATTGTTCATACAGTCGCGTGTTTGTTTTTCAAAGTGCAGTATCAAAGGCAGAAATGCTGCATAAAGCAGCGCCCCGACAAAAAAATATATCGGCGCGACATGATTTATCGCACAAGCAACAGATGCGGAAAAAATACTGAATACACCGGAAAGAAAAGAAAAAAGAATTCTGCCCGTCCCGGACACCTTCCATATGGCTTGCGAATAAAGCAGTGAAAATTTATTCAGAGTATCAGCATCTTCTATTTCCGTCATACTTTTATCAGCGAGAGCAGCAAGAAGGTCATCCTTACATTTTTCGCGTATACCCATATCGGACATCTCGGTAAAAGCCGATATTATACCGTAACCCGTTTCAGATAAAAAGCTGCAAACCAGTATAAGAAATGCACCGAAAACCAGCAATCCCGAAAACTGCGTAGCACGTGAAGTGATAGTATCCGTCACACGCGAAACGGCAGTGGCTGATACAACAGAAAGTGTCGGGACTGCCAATTCCGCTATTCCCTGCGTTATGTACACCTTCTTGCATTCAGTATTGATATATCGACCGCATTTACGGATATTATTGATTGTTTGACCGTATTTTTTTAAGTCTCTCATGAAAAGCACATTTGTTTAATCGTCCTGTACAGCTCTTCACTCAGGATAGCTTCCCGCTTTGGATACCTCATTATGAATACATTGCTTAAAGCCAACATTTTTTCGGCACGGTTCTCAAGCAATGCCTTGGTTTTGTTTGTTGCATAATATCCTGCCCCGGAAAGAGCTACTGATGAATAAAATTTTTGTATTCTCTTATCTGCTTTGTAAACAGATAAATTATCATCCTCCGGTATTGGGACAAGGAAAATAAACCCCGATATTTCATACCCGTTATTACCGTAGAATACACTGTTAGGAAAGTCCAAGAAGAGTTTATCTCCATACAAAGTCTTTTCTGTTAATTTCAAATTTAACATCCGAGATAAATCATCACTAACCTTAGCAAAAAGAGGACCGGGGTATGAATAGAGTTTCCCGTTTCTCTCATAAACTGCAGTAACACTTTTATGTTATCCGTCATAATTGTATATTATATTAGACAAAATGTCAATCGGCATAATTCACATTTTTTTGCGAGTAAAACTGTGCAAAATACCGGTTGTAGATTTACAGGTCTTGCAGCCTGCCATATTGCCATCTATAAAAATTAAGACCGCAATGCAAAAACCATGCGACAGCTCAAAACGAGCTGCCGCATGGTTTTACACATCATAGGTCTTGTCGAGCTTTTTTAAGTCGCGCAGGGTATCTATCTCGGTTATATCGTCGAACGTGCATTCGCGCACGCCTATCTTATATTCCGAGATGAAGAAGTCGAGGGCGACCTGATCCCAGTATCGTTCCTTGCCGCCCGGGGAATTGTACACGCGCTCTATGTGCTCGGCGAGCTTCGCGCCGTCCTCGGTATTCCAGTACGAAATGCCGAACATATGCATGCAGTCCGTGCCGCCGACCCCGAGGTGGTTTATCACGCCGTTCTTCACGGTAAAGCACCAGTCGTCCGTTACCTTTACGGGAACGCCGAGATAATTTGAGGAATATTGATACTTCCTTATGATACCCGGGTTGTATACGAGCAGGTCTGCCTCAAGCACATATGCATTCTGCAGCAGATATCGCGCGCACATGGCGGAGGAAATGTTATTCGCCTCGTTATATGCGGGGTTCTCGATGAATTTTATCATCGGATACTTATAGAGCAGCTGATCAAACTGCTCGGAGAGATAGCCCCGCACGACATAAATCTCCTTTATCCCCGCCGCAAGCACGGCGTCAATGGCGCTGTCTATTATTCTCTGCCCCTTTACGCGCACAAGCGGCTTCGGGGTATTGAGTGTTATGGGCACGAGGCGCGAGCCGAATCCCGCCGCGATAAAGACCGCTCGCTCCACGCGGTACGGCTCAAGGACGGCAAGTCCCTCCTCGGTTATCCTGCCGCCCGAGATAAGTCCGCTCTCGTGCAGGGAGGCGAGGGTTTTATTCACCGCGCCGAGAGACATTCCCGTGCGCGCGGCAAGCGTTCTCTGAGAAGCAGAACCGCTGCGCTCCGTTTCGCTTAATATGTCAAATTGCTTTTTGGTCAGCATAGCTCCACCGCCTTTATACGGACGCCGTACGGCGGGACGCGAGTTTTTTCGCAAGTGCCGCCGTACCCTTCATAGTAAGGTTCACGGCAAGAATGATAAGCGATACGAATGCCGACGCCTCGAGCAGCATCTGCGCCTCAAACTGCGGAATGAGCAGTGCGATAGGCTTTGTATTCAGCGTCGAAAGGAAAGCAACGGCGGATATCGTCATCATAGAGTTAACAAAGAAATATGAGAACATCTCCATAAGAGTTGCGCGCGTCTGCGGCAGGATGATATCCTTTATCAGTCGCAGCTTTGATATGCCGAGCGAGGCGGCGGTCGCCTCAAGGTTCGGATTCAGCTTGCCGATGCTGTTATATATCATAAGATACGGCGACGAGAAAAAGTGTATGGTATTTGCCAATACTATTATCATCAGAGTCCTGTATATCGGAGTACCGTTGAAGAACAGAACGTATGAAAGTCCGAGCACTATGCCGGGTATGGCAAGAGGCATTATCGCCAGCAGATGTAAAAATCTCGACGACTTCATTCCGCCCCGCGCCGTTAAGTTTGCGCATATAAAGGCAACAGCCGTTCCGACAAGGGCAGTGAAAATAGCGATAACTACGGAATTCACGAGATATTTACCCGCACCCTTGCTGAAAGTATTCGCGACATGCTTGAGGGTAAAGGTCAGGTCGTAGGGATAGCTCTTCGTAAAGGTTATCGCGACGAATGATATGATGGGAAAGACCACGCATACCGTGAGCGCGGCGAGCACGATAAAGGAAACGATATCGCGCGCCCTTTTCTTTTTCACTTCAAAGGGACGGGTAACGCCCGAGCTGCGTCGATCGTTTTTGCAGAACATGTCGGCAAAGAACGCAGCGACGGCGGGAATCAGCAGGATAAGTCCGAAGAAGCTTCCCTTCGCAAAATTCTGTCCGCCTATGACCTCCTCGTACATGAGTACGGGCAGCGTCTTATACATACCGCCGATCATGAGCGGTACGCCGTAGTCGGTGACTATCATGGTAAAGACGGCAAAGATAACGCTTATCATCGGCTTGCGCAGATAGGGAAAGGTTATTGCACTAAAGCGGCGGTGCGCGGGTATGCCGAGCACGGCTGCCGCGTCATACGGCGTGCTGTCCTCATACTTGAGTATGTCGGAAATCATTATATATGCTACGGGAAAAGAGTACATGACAGAGCCGACGACTATACCGAGGAAACCGTATATACCCTTACCAAGTCCGAAGAGTGTGGTAAGGCTGCCGTTCGAGCCGAAGAGAATGATAAGTCCCATGCCGTGAGAAATAGACGGTATGAGCATGGGCAGCAGTATGCATATATTGAAGAAAGGTTTAAAGGGTATATTCGTCCTCGTCATGCACCATGCTGCGGCAAGCGCAAGGGCTATGCTTATCGCGCTCGATACAAGAGACACGGTAAGCGAATTGACAATCGCCGCCGTCACCGTGCCGCTCGAGAGCAGCGCCGGGATATCCGCATTACGCAGATTGAGCAGCATGGAGATAAGGGGGCATATTACCGAGACGGCAAAAAAGCAGCAAAGCAGGATAAGAGTAACGCCGCGCAAAGGTCCTTTGCGCGCTTTTCCGTTTCCCGCGGAAAGTGTATTTGTCAAAGCCGCTCCCCCTTAACGAATGTATTTTGTGAGCGAATCGATTTTCGCCTTGAGATTGTCTATGACAAACGAGCGTACATAGTCATCGGCGGGATTGTCGAGCAGCGACTCGGGGGTGTCTAACTGATGTATACGGGCATTTCCCATAACCATGATACGGTCGCTCATGGCGAAAGCCTCCTCCTGGTCGTGGGTTATGTATATCATCGTAGTGCCGAATTTCTTCTGTATGGTCTTTAGCTCCGTGCGCAGCGAGAGTCGCGTCGCGACATCAAGGGCGCTCATCGGCTCATCAAAGAGCACAATATCGGGACCGAGCGCAAGCGTGCGGGCTATCGCTACACGCTGCTGCTGCCCGCCCGAGAGATTTGCGGGATATTTATCCGCGTGCTCTGCAAGTCCGACTTGCTCTATAAGCTCGGTCGCACGCCCGGCAGCACCGGACTTCATCTCCGGGCGCAGACGCATGGCGTACTCGATATTTTTTCTCACCGTCATATTTTCAAAGAGGGCGTAATTCTGAAAAACTATGCCCATACGGCGTTTGTCCGGGGCGTTGCGAGTTATGTCTTCGCCCTCAAGCTCTATTCTTCCGCTGTCAGCGGCAAGCAAACCTATGAGTATGCGCAGCAGTGTGGTTTTTCCGCAGCCCGACGGACCGAGAATGGAGAGAAACTCCCCTTTCTCGACCGAAAAGCTTACATTATCAAGGGCAGGTCTGCCGTCGTAAGACTTGCAGACCTCCGCTACTTTTAATATTTCCATTTATTTAAGAGATTTTCCTTTACGCTGATATCGTCGAAGCCCGTCATGTCGGCGTATTTAATATCCGTGGGATAGTTTTCCATGGTGAATGTACGGTTCTTGTATATAGTCTCGGGTGCATACAGCTCCTTGTCCCTCGGCGTAACATCGGAAAGAAGATATGAGAAGACCTTCATAATATCCTCGTCGTTCTGCTTACCTTCAATAACCGCACTTGAGTAAAGGTCATAGGGCGAGCCCTCCGAGAGATAGTGAACCTCGAGCGGCTCTCCGTTATTTATCTCGGTTACCGCCTGGGTAGTCATGCCGAGACCTATCACAGCCTCGCCCATTATAAGGTTCTGTATCGGACCCGAGCCGGATGCGGTAAATCCCGCGCCGGAGATATTCTCTTTCAGCTTGTCGAAATACTCAAGAGCCTTGTCCTCGCCCCACTCGTTCACGAGATTGAGATAAAAGACATATCCCGTGCCCGATGTCTTGGGGTTGGGCATGGATATAAGTCCCTTATACTCATCCTTGAGAAGGTCTTCATAGGATTCCGGCAGGGGAAGATTTTTCTCATCGAGGAGCTTTCTGTTCACAATAATCGAGCAGCTCGAGATTATGAGCGGTACGTACTTGTGGCTTGCAGGGACAAGTTCATCTCTGTAGACGTCGAAATTGACATTGTCAAGCGTTGCGAGATTTGGAGAAATCTTTTCGAGGTAAGCGTTCTCAAGCTCCATGATTATATCGCAGTCGGTATTAGTACCCTCTGCGATCAGCTTTGACGCAAGGTCACCCGTCGATTTATATTCGATATGAATTGAATACTCGGGGAACTTCTCATCAAACATCTTCTGTGCGGTTTCTATGCGGTAGTCCTCGGAGGAAGCATAGATCGTTATTGTCTTTTTTGAATTGCACGAGCAAAGCTGCACCGACAGAACGGTGAGCACAAGCGCGAGCAAAAGGGAAAAAATCTTTTTCATAATTAACCTCTTTCGAAATTATTTGTTTCTGCATGGTAAATGTTCAAGTTGCGACCATTATACATTATAAATGAACATATGTCAACCCCTTTGCATGAAATTGTTTTGCGAATAACCATTTTCTGTGCTTCTGCCGGTGTGTGGACAGCGGAAACTTAAACGCAAGCGAGGACGGGTTAATAGTGCTATGCGCTTAGATGCGGCAAAAATAAGGAAACAGTTTTTGTCTCACTGTGCGGTCGGGCGATTATATATTTTCCCCTATACAAAATCTTTTGTGCGGATTTTCGAGAAAAGCGGCAATATTTGTTCGTAAACAAAATCAAGGAGAAACCCCCGGCGAGGGTTTCTCCTCTTCCGCACCTACGGCGCGAAATTCACCTCTTCCTGCGCTTTTGGAAGTATAAGGGTTTCGCCGCGCCGCATAGGCAATTAAAGACTTCGCTTTTAAAATCCACGAGCTTTTGAAAAAGCTCGGCAAAACTTTTAATAAGGGGGAAAGCGAATGCATTTCTTATTCAAATGCTTTTGCCAGGCTTTTCCCGAAAAGCGATTTTTCCATATGCAAACTAAAAAAGTGCGTGACCGTGCACGGAAAAACCCGTGCGCCATACGGTCGGTCGCACTTTTTTATTTTTACGCTCATGCGTATGTTTTTTATTTGTCCGATGTTATTCGGCGTCGTCCTCGGTTTCTGTTTTCTCGGGCTTTGCGTCCGTTATATCCTCGATGAGGTCTGCGCCAGGATCAAGGGGCTCGTCGGCAACCTCGCGGGCGTCCGCTATCTCGGTGTCCTCAAGCTCTTCGTCTGTCTCTGCGCTCTCCTTATGAACGGGAGCGACTTCTACCTCACTGTATCTGTCCATGCCCGTTCCCGCGGGGATGAGTTTGCCGATGATGACATTCTCCTTGAGTCCGAGCAGGTGGTCAACCTTGCCCTTCATTGCGGCGTCGGTCAGAACCTTTGTCGTCTCCTGGAAGGATGCTGCCGATAAGAACGAGTCGGTCATAAGAGAAGCCTTGGTTATACCGAGCAGGCAGGGGGACGCCGTAGCGATACGCAGCTCGGTTTCTCCCGCCATGCGGCGAGCCTCTATCGCGGCGTTTGCGTCCGCGAACTCCGTCTTGTCTACCATGCTGCCGATAAGCAGATCTGTATCCCCGGCGTCCTCGACGCGCAGCTTGCGCGTCATCTGACGTGCGATAACCTCGACGTGCTTGTCGTTTATCTCAACAGACTGCATACGGTACACTCTCTGTACCTCACGGAGCAGATAGTCGTAGGTCGCGTCAAGTCCGTTGATTCGTGCGATATCCTGCGGGTACTTGCTGCCCTCCGTGAGAGCCTCACCCGCGGACACAAAGTCGCCGTCTTTCACAAGAATGCGAATGCCGTATGCGACGGGGTAATATCTTGCCTCGCCGTCTGTCGGTGTGACAATGACATTGCGCATATGCTTTATTTCGTCAAAGGAAACTACACCGTCGACATCCGAGAGGATAGCCGTGCGCTTTGGTCTGCGTGCCTCGAAAAGCTCCTCGACACGGGGAAGACCGTTGGTGATATCGCCTCCGGCGACACCGCCGGTATGGAAAGTTCTCATAGTAAGCTGTGTACCCGGCTCTCCTATCGACTGAGCCGCAATGATACCTACAGCCTCGCCGACACTTACCTTCTTGCTCGTCGCAAGATCGCTGCCGTAGCAATGAGCGCACACGCCGTGGCGTGCCTCGCACTCAAGTATCGTGCGGATGTAAACCTGCTCAATACCCGCCTTGACAATTCTGTCAGCGTCGGAAGCGGAAATCATCTCGCCGTCGCCGACGATAACCTCGCCCGTCGCGGGGTCGACAACCTCGCCTATCGTATACCTACCGACAAGTCGGTCGGCAAGCGGCTCAATAACGTCGTTTCCGTCCGTTATTCTGCTCACCCATATACCCTTGCGGGTGCCGCAGTCCTCTTCCCTGATTATGACATCCTGCGATACGTCAACGAGTCGTCTCGTAAGGTAACCGGAGTCAGCCGTTCTCAGGGCCGTATCTGAAAGCGCCTTACGCGAACCGCGGGCTGCGATAAAGTACTCAAGTATATTAAGACCCTCGCGGAAGTTCGATTTAATCGGTATTTCCATCGTACGTCCCGTCGCGGAAAGCATGAGTCCGCGCATACCCGCGAGCTGACGCATCTGGGTCATGTTACCGCGCGCACCCGAGTCGGACATCATCTTTATCGGGTTGTAGCGGTCAAAGCCCTTCTGAAGAGCAGTGACAACATCCTTTGTCGCCTGCTCCCATATCTCGATAACCGCCTTATAGCGCTCGTCCTCCGTAAGCTCGCCTCGATCAAAGTGCTTCTGAATGCCCGCAACCTGTGCCTCGGCATCCGCAATTATGTCATACTTCTCAGACGGTATCTGGACATCCGCTACGGATATTGATATAGCGGCCTTTGTCGAATACTTATATCCCATGCTCTTTATGTTATCAAGAACCTGGGCGGTAACAGCCGAACCGTGCATCTTCATACAGCGATCGACGATATTTCCGAGCTCCTTTTTTCTTACCATGCAGTCTATCTCAAGGTCAAGAGCCTTCTCGGGATCGGAACGGTCAACGTATCCGAGGTCCTGCGGTATCTGACTGTTGAAGATAAGTCTGCCGAGGGTTGCATTGATTATACCCGTGCGCGTCTGACCGTTCACTTCGCGTGTAACGCGTATCTTTATCGGTGCGTGAAGTCCGAGCTCCCCGTTCTCGTAAGCCATCATCGCCTCGTCGAAATTGCGGAAGGCGTGTCCCTCACCGACCTCTCCCGCCTTGTCTATGGTGAGGTAGAATGAACCTAAGACCATATCCTGCGACGGTACGGCAACGGCGCGTCCGTCTGCGGGCTTCAGGAAGTTATTGGCAGAGAGCATGAGGAATCGCGCCTCTGCCTGCGCCTCGCTCGAGAGAGGCACGTGCACCGGCATCTGGTCGCCGTCAAAATCGGCGTTGAATGCGGTACAAACAAGCGGGTGCAGCTTTATTGCTCTGCCCTCTACGAGCACAGGCTCGAACGCCTGAATGGACAGACGGTGGAGGGTAGGTGCACGGTTGAGCAGTACGGGATGATCCTTTATCACATTTTCGAGAGCGTCCCATACCTCGGGAGCGACCTTCTCGACCTTTTTCTTTGCGTCCTTGATATTCGTGGACTTCTGAGTCTCGACAAGCCTCTTCATAACAAACGGCTTGAAAAGTTCGAGCGCCATCTCCTTCGGCAGACCGCACTGATATATCTTCAGCTCAGGGCCTACGACGATAACCGAACGTCCCGAATAGTCGACACGCTTGCCGAGCAGGTTCTGACGGAAACGTCCCTGCTTACCGCGCAGCATCTCGGAAAGACTCTTGAGCGGACGGCTCGAGGGGCCTGTTACGGGCTTTCCTCTTCTGCCGTTGTCGATAAGGGAGTCGACAGCCTCCTGCAGCATACGCTTCTCATTACGTATGATTATCGCGGGAGCTTTTAACTCCATGAGCCTCTTTAAGCGGTTATTTCTGTTGATAACTCTGCGGTAGAGGTCATTTAAGTCGGAAGTGGCAAATCTGCCTCCGTCAAGCTGCGTCATCGGACGGATGTCCGGGGGGCTTACGGGGATGACGTCAAGAATCATCCACTCAGGCTTATTGTGTGATATGCGGAATGCCTCCACAACCTCAAGGCGCTTGATTATCTTTGCCTTTTTCTGACCCGAGGCGGTGGTAAGTTCCTCCTTGAGCTGCTTAGACAGCTCCTCTACGTCTATCTCCGCGAGCAGCTCCTTTACCGCCTCTGCGCCCATTCCGACGCGGAAGTCATTCTCGTAGCGCTCGTAGTACTCCTTGTACTCGCTGTCGGTAAGCTGCTGATACTTCTCGAGCGGCGTGTTGCCCGGGTCTATTACGATATACTGCGCAAAGTACAGAACTTTCTCAAGTGCACGGGGGGATATGTCAAGGAAGAGCGCCATACGCGACGGAATAGCCTTGAAATACCATATGTGCGACACGGGAGCGGCAAGCTCGACATGTCCCATTCTCTCTCTGCGCACCTTTTTCGTCGTGACCTCAACACCGCACTTTTCGCAGACCTTGCCCTTGTAGCGGACTCTCTTGTACTTGCCGCAGAGGCACTCCCAGTCCTTTGTAGGCCCGAAGATACGCTCGCAGAAAAGTCCGTCGCGCTCCGCCTTGAGCGTGCGGTAGTTTATAGTCTCCGGCTTTGTGACCTCACCGTGTGACCAGCTTCTTATCGTCTCGGGAGACGCAAGTCCAATTTTTATCGAAGCAAATGCGTTTTCGTTCACTGCTGCTCTCCTCTCTTATTCATCACCGAAATCATCGTCGTCAAAGTCCTCTTCGACGTAATTATCAAGTATTTCTTCCTCTGTCGCGACGGTAGGACCGAGGTCCTCCTCATCGACATAATTCGGCAGTCCGAGGTCACTCTCGTCAAGCTCGGTAAGCTCAATCTCGCCGCCGTCCTTATCAAGTATGTGGACATCGAGGCAGAGCGACTGAAGTTCCTTGACCATGACCTTAAATGACTCGGGAACACCCGGCTGAGGAATATTCTGACCCTTGACTATAGCCTCATAAGCTTTGACGCGCCCCGTGACGTCGTCCGACTTGACGGTAAGGATTTCACGCAGAGTGTATGCAGCACCGTATGCCTCGAGCGCCCAGACCTCCATCTCTCCGAAGCGCTGTCCGCCAAACTGCGCTTTACCGCCGAGAGGCTGCTGAGTAATCAGGGAGTAAGGACCGGTCGAGCGGGCGTGGATCTTATCGTCAACAAGGTGGTGCAGCTTGAGGTAGTACATGATGCCTACCGTGACGGGGTTGTCAAAAGCCTCGCCCGTGCGTCCGTCGTAAAGAATTGTCTTTCCGTCCGGGCGCATACCCGCTTTTGCGAGCATCTCCTTCATGTCGTCGTCCGTTGCACCGTCAAATACCGGTGTCTCAACCTTCCATCCGAGCTTGCGAGCTGCCATGCCGAGGTGAACCTCGAGCACCTGTCCGATGTTCATTCGTGACGGAACGCCGAGTGGGTTAAGAACTATGTCAAGCGGTGTGCCGTCCGGTAAAAACGGCATGTCCTCCGGCGGGAGAATTCTCGATACGACACCCTTGTTTCCGTGACGTCCCGCCATCTTGTCACCGACGGATATCTTTCTCTTCTGTGCGATGTATACGCGCACGACCTTATTGACTCCCGGAGACAGTTCGTCGCCGTTTTCGCGGCTGAACACCTTTACGTCGACGATAATTCCCGACATACCGTGCGGCACGCGCAGGGAGGTATCACGCACCTCACGGGCCTTCTCGCCGAATATTGCACGCAGCAGTCTCTCCTCGGCGGTAAGCTCCGTCTCGCCCTTCGGCGTGACCTTACCCACGAGGATATCGCCCGCTCTTACCTCGGTACCCTTGCGTATGATGCCGTTCGGATCAAGATCCTTGAGCGCGTCCTCACCGACGTTGGGGATCTCCCGGGTTATCTCCTCCGGTCCTAACTTCGTGTCTCTCGCTTCGTGGCTGTATTCCTCTATATGAATTGACGTATAAACGTCGTCTCTTACCAGTCTCTCATTTAAGAGTACCGCGTCCTCGTAGTTATAACCCTCCCAGGTCATAAATCCGATGAGTGCATTCTTTCCGAGGGAGATTTCTCCTCCGCTCGTCGCAGGACCGTCCGCTATGACCTGTCCCTCTTTTACGTACTCTCCGACGTCGACTATGGGCTTTTGGTTTACGCAGGTGCCCTGGTTGCTTCTCTTAAACTTAATAAGGTGATATACATCCTTTACGCCGTTATCGCGTCTGACTGTGATACAGTCGGCCGAGACGCGCTCGACCGTTCCGTCCGCCCTTGCGCAGACAACAACCCCGGAGTCGACCGCAGCCTTATACTCCATACCCGTTCCGACGATAGGCGAATCGGTGACCATAAGCGGCACTGCCTGCTTCTGCATGTTCGAGCCCATGAGTGCACGGGAGTTATCGTCGTTCTCAAGGAAGGGTATCATAGCCGTGGCTACCGATACGACCATCTTCGGAGAAACGTCCATGAGGTCCGCCTCCTCGGAGGGTATTTCGATTATCTCTGTTCTCATACGCGCGGTGACGCGGGAGTTTACGAACTTATTGTTCTCATCGAGAGGCTCATTCGCCTGAGCGACGATGTAAGCGTCCTCCTGGTCTGCCGTAAGGTATACTATATCGTTTGTAACTACGCCCTTTTTCTTATCTATTCTGCGGTAGGGCGCCATGATAAAGCCGTACTCGTTTATGCGTGCATATGTTGAGAGATAGGATATAAGTCCGATGTTAGGTCCTTCCGGTGTCTCTATCGGGCACATGCGTCCGTAGTGAGTATAGTGAACGTCTCGTACCTCAAAGGATGCACGGTCACGCGAAAGTCCGCCGGGACCGAGCGCGGAAAGACGTCTCTTATGCGTAAGCTCTGCGAGCGGATTGTTCTGGTCCATGAACTGAGAGAGAGGCGATGAACCGAAGAACTCGCGTATAGCTGTGACAACGGGGCGGATATTTATAAGCGCCTCGGGTGTTATCGACTCGCTGTCCTGTATGGTCATGCGCTCCTTGACAATCTTGTCCATACGGGAGAAGCCGATGCGCATCTGATTCTGCAGCAATTCTCCCACCGAGCGCAGACGGCGGTTGCCGAGGTGGTCGATATCGTCTACCGTGCCAATGTCATGGGACAGGGCGACAAGGTAGTTTATGGAGGCAAAGATATCCTTTACCGTGATATGCTTGGGAGCAAGCTCCGCACGGCGCTCGTCCGCGAGAGCAAGCAGGCTCTCCTTATTTCCGTCCGCCTGCTCCGCTATCTCGAGCAGAACGTCGGCGTCGACCTTACCCGTTATCTTCACGGCGGAGAGGTCGTATCCGAGCACGTCCTCGGGGTATACAGTGCCGTTGGAGAATACCTTTACGGTAGCTCCGTCCTCGGCGATTACCTCAACCTCGTTTACACCCGCGTGCTCTATCTTGGCTGCGAGCGCGTCGGTTATCTTTGCGCCCGACTGCGCCACTATCTCGCCCGTAACGGGGGATACGGCGTCGGATGCAAGCTTTGTTCCCGCGATACGTGCGGCAATGCCCATCTTCTTGTTAAACTTATAGCGTCCGACGGGAGCGAGGTCATATCTCTTCGGGTCGAAGAAGAGATTGTTTACAAGGGTGAGTGCGCTGTCGACAAGCGGCGGCTCGCCCGGACGCAGCTTCTTGTATATCTCCTTTAATGCCTCGTCGCGCTCGGTCGTGCCGGCAGCAAGAGCCGCCTCCTTCATCCCGTCCTTTTCAAGGCTCGAGGTAATGAGTATATCCTCGCCGAACATCTGCTGTATCTGTGCGTCGGTGCTTACGCCGAGAGCACGGATGAGCACGGTTATCGGTATCTTGCGGTTCTTGTCTATACGGACATAGAATATGTCGTTTACGTCCGTCTCGTACTCGAGCCATGCGCCTCGGTACGGGATGACGGTCGATGTGTAATTGCGCTTTCCCGACTTGTCGTGACCCGAGCCGTAGTACATGCCGGGTGAACGGACTATCTGAGATACGACGACTCTCTCCGCGCCGTTGATTATGAATGTACCGTTATCGGTCATGAGCGGGAAGTCGCCCATGAAAATTTCCTTTTCCGATACCTCGCCCGTCTCCTTGTTGAAGAGTCTGACGACAACGCGCAGGGGTGCGGCATAGTTTACGTCGCGCTCCTTGCACTCCTCCTCGGGATACTTGGGCGTGCCGTCAATCGAATAGCTGACGAACTCAATCTGAAGATTGCCCGAGTAGTCGACGATGGGGGAAACATCGCGCAGAACCTCGTCAAGGCCCTCGTCGAGAAACCACTGATAGGATTTCTTCTGAACCTCGAGCAGATCGGGCATCTCGATTACCTCTTTGATCTTTGAGAAGCTCATTCGGGTAGTCTTGCCCATTTGCTTGGGTGTTACCATTGCTTTTCCTCCGTTTTGCAAGAAAAAGGGTATGCCGATACGGCGGGTCTGCAAGTTTTACAATTTCGTAACATTCTCCCTCTCCCATGCCAAGCTGGTTACCGACAAATTATAAGCCGGGATGCTGCGAAATTCCAAAACGTGCTCTGCCGCGCGTCCGGGATACCTCTTTTTTTCGTTTTTTTGATTGGATTTTGCTGTTTTGTGCCGTGAAACCGTCCTGCTGCGAGCATTTCCGCCGCGCGCCGTGCAATGCTGCGACGGCACTTCCCGATTTTACGGTATTTTACATTATATCACTTTCCTCTTCACATGTCAAGAGCCGTGCGGATATTTTCACACTCCCCTGATTATGTCTCCGGGGCGCGCCTCGGGCAGGTCAAGCGAAAAAATCATACCGGGGTGAGGGGATGACTCTATCGGCTGCCCGTCCGCCGAGCGCATGTCGGTAAGAGTGACGGGCACACCGCACCTGCCGGGGGTGAGCAGCTCCGCGCACGCTCCGTTTATCGCCTTATTCTTCTGCAGGCAATATGCACGCCCGTCCCGTGTCTCCGTAACGGTTGCGAGAAACGCCTTTTCCTTTATATATCCCGGCAACGCCGTTAGCTGTGCTTTATCTGAGGGCTTATCGAAGAAATAACCCGTGCAGTACTCCCTATGACTTACGCTGTCGAGCTCGCGCAGCCATCCCGCGTCCGTCCCGTAGTTCTCGGGGTCTGCGGCATAGCGGTCGAGCGCCATACGGTAGGTATTTGACGTGACAGCCGCGTAGTATGCGCTCTTCATGCGCCCCTCTATCTTGAGTGATGCTACCCCGCTTTGCACGAGCTCGGGAATGTGCTCTATCATAGACATATCTCTGCTCGACATTATAAATGTTCCCTCCGGATGCTGCTCTATCGGCATACGCATACCGGGGCGTTTCTCCTCCGCTATCTCATACACGCCGTAATTCCATCGGCAGGGCTGCGCGCACGCTCCCCTGTTCGCATCTCTGCCTACCATATTTTCGGAGAGCATACACCGTCCCGAGAAAGATACGCACATAGAGCCATGGATAAAAACCTCAAGCTCAAGCGCGTCACCGACGGCTTTTTTTATATCCGCAATATCATCAAATGAAAGCTCGCGTGCGAGCACGGCACGCGACACGCCCTGCCTTGCAAAGAAAAGACAATCCTGAGCGGACACCGCACCCGCCTGTGTTGAGAGATGCAGCGAAACAGACGGAGCGCACCTGTGCGCGGCATCAATCACCCCGGGGTCGGCAACGATAAGCGCATCCGCTCCCGTTCCGTCAAGCTCATGAAGATATCTCTCGAGCGCGGGATATTCGTTTGTGCGCGGCATGGTATTGACCGTTACGTATACTTTTTTTTCGAGGGAATGTGCATATGTACACGCCTCGGCTATTTCCTCGACGGTAAAGTTATCGGCGGCGGCACGCATACCGAAAATCTTACCTGAGAGGTATACCGCGTCCGCACCGAAGCGCAGCGCACTTTTCATTTTTTCGGGATTTCCCGCCGGGCTGAGCAGCTCCGGCATTTTCATAATTTTATTCATACCGATATTATAATAAAAAAGGAGTGATACGTCAAGGGAACTCCTTGACGTCAGACAAAATATGTTATATACTTTATATTCGGAGGGCGATATGATAAAGCTTCTTACACGGATATTTATAAAGAAAGACCCGACAGACCCCGAGGCACGCGGCGCTTTCGGCACGATGTGCAGCATTGTCGGGATTATATTGAATGTACTTCTCTTTCTCGGAAAAATCACGGTGGGCACGCTATGCTCATCCGTCGCAATAAGCGCCGACGCGGTGAACAATCTATCGGACGCAGGCTCATCGCTCATCACTCTCGCGGGATTCAGAATAGCCGAGAAAAAGCCGGACAAAGACCATCCTTACGGTCACGGAAGGGCGGAATACATAGCGGGGGCTGCCGTCTCGGTTATGATAGTCCTCGTCGGGCTGTCGCTCGCAAAGGATTCGGTTATAAAGATAATGCATCCCGAGGACACGGTTTTGTCCGCGCCCGCGATGTGTGTGCTGATATGCTCCGTGCTCGTGAAAGCATATATGTTTTCATACAATCGCACGGGCGGCGTGCGCATAGGCTCCGGTGCAATGCTCGCAGCCGCGCGCGACAGCCTGTCAGATGCTGCGGCAACGGGCGCTGTCACGGTCTGCTACGCGGCGGAATATATAACGGGACTGCACCTTGACGGTATCTGCGGTCTGCTTGTCTCGGCGTTTATACTTTATACGGGCATAGGCAGCGTGCGTGAGACGGTCGCTCCTCTGCTCGGCAGCCCGCCCGCGCCCGACCTTGTCAAGGAAATCGAAAATATAGTCATGAGTCATGATTTTATTCTCGGAATGCATGACCTGACGGTGCACGACTACGGTCCCGGGACGCTTATGATATCGCTGCACGCGGAGGTCGACGGCAAAGGCGATATTTTCGAGCTGCATGACGGCATTGACCTTATTGAGCGTGAGCTGTCGGCGGCGCTCGGCTGCACGGCGGTCATTCACATGGACCCGATAGTGACCGACGACTGCAGGATAAGCGAAATGCGTACCGCCGTCGCAAAGGTCGTATCGCAGCTCGGCGACGGTGTAAGCATACACGACTTCCGCATGGTAAGCGGACCTACGCACACGAACGTAATCTTTGACGCCGTAGTCCCGTATGAATTGGGACTTGACGACGTGCAGGCGCGAAAGAAGATTGAAAAGCTCATACATGATACATTT
>CAKSEI010000010.1 GCA_934446285.1 uncultured Eubacteriales bacterium
GACTTCAGATAGACGGCACGACAGTCGAGGTCATGAATTCCGCTCCCGTCGACGACAAGTTCCGCGCTTTCGGCTGGAACACTCTCGTCATAAACGGACATGACTTTGAGGATATCGACCGCGCCGTATCGGCTTTTCACACCGAGAGAAAGCGCCCCACGGCGGTTATTATGAACACCGTCAAGGGTAAGGGGGTTTCGTTTATGGAAGGCAAGTGCTCGTGGCACGGCAAAGCCCCCGCAAAGGAAGAATTCGACGCGGCGTGCGCGGAAATTTCCGCAAGGCTCGGAAAAGAGGGAGAATAACCGATGGAAATAAAAAAGACAGCCACGCGCGAGGCTTACGGCGACGCGCTTGTGGAATTTGCAGGAGAAAACGAAAATATAGTAGTCCTCGATGCGGACCTCGCCGAGGCGACAAAAACGGTTAAATTCAAAAAGGCTTTTCCCGAGAGATTTATCGACTGCGGAATAGCCGAGGGCAATATGGTGGGCGTTGCCGCGGGTCTTGCTGCAGCGGGAAAGATACCTTTCGTCAGCTCCTTTGCCATGTTTGCTGCCGGCAGAGCCTTTGAGCAGATACGCAACAGCGTAGCCTACCCCCATCTCAATGTGAAGATATGCGCCACTCACGGCGGCATTACCGTAGGTGAGGACGGAGCAACCCATCAGTGCCTTGAGGACATGGGAATCATGCGCACCATCCCCGGTATGACAGTTGCAAACCCCGCAGACGCAAACGAGGCGCGCGCGGCGGTAAAGGCGGCGATAGATTACGACGGTCCGGTATATCTGCGATTCGGCAGATACGCAGTACCCGAGATTTTCGACCGCGATTATAAATTTGAATTCGGACGAGCCGTAAAGCTGACGGACGGAGACGACGTAACCGTCATAGCAAACGGATTTACCGTCAGTCTCGCTCTCGAGGCGGCAAAAATTCTCGCGCAGGAGGGCATAAAAGCGGAAGTCATAAATATGGCGACGATAAAGCCGCTTGACAGAGAGGCTGTACTTGCCTCCGGCAAAAAGACGGGCTGCATCGTCACCTGCGAGGAACATAATATCATAGGCGGACTCGGAGGTGCTGTCGCGGAATTCGTATGCGAGCACTCACCCATGCCCGTCGTGCGCGTCGGTACAAACGACTGCTTCGGACGCTCGGGCGCAGTTCCCGACCTGCTCGAGCTTTACGGACTTACCCCCGCGAATATCGCGGCAAAGTGCCGCACGGCAATCGGCATGAAATCATAAAAAATAAAAAAGCGCCCTTCGGTGCTTTTTTATTCCCTATATACTTTGCATGAGAATGTCGGCACACTGCGCGTCCGCGAGTCTCAAAAGGTCTTCGGACGACATCTCTATCTGGTAACCGATTTTCCCGGCGCTCACCGTGACTCTGTCTATAAGAGTCACCATATCGGAGAAGACCGTCTTAAAATGCTTCTTCATACCGAGAGGTGAGCAGCCGCCGCGAACATATCCCGTGAGCGGCAGCAAATCTCTTACGTGCAGCATGCAGACGCTCTTTTCCCCGACGGCGCGAGCCGCTTTCTTTAAGTCAAGCTCCTCGCATACGGGCAGAACAAAGACGTAATGCTCGCCTCCCGGGGAGACGGTGACAAGCGTCTTGTATACGCAGTCGGGGTCTTGACCGAGCGAGAGAGCGACGGCCATGCCGTCTACTGCGACTCCCTCCTCGTGAGGATACTCGTGCACGGAGTAGTCGACGCCCTCGGTGTCGAGCATTCGTGTTACGTTATTTCTGAATTCTTTTTGCTTTGCCATCAGTTTTGCTTCTGTACACTCTTGTACGGCTCATAATATTTATAGTATCTGCAGTATTTTTCCTTTGAATTCATAAAGCGTTCGCTGTCGTCCTCGTCGAGGTCGAGAGTGCAGATATCCTCCTGCAGCTCCTCATCCCAGTCATAGTAGACACAGTCCTCGCATCTTCCGCTGCCCTTCAAGTCTCCCACCTGTCTCCGCTCTTCTTTGCGTAGCGCTCAATATCCCGCTCCGCCTGCCGTTTTGATTCACTTGCGCGTTTGTCGTACAGATGCTTGCCCTTGCACAGACCTATCTCGCATTTGACTCTTCCGCCCTTCAGGTAGAGTGAAAGCGGTATGAGGGTATACCCCTCTTTACCGACAAGACCGAAGAGCTTGTCTATCTCTCTGCGGTGCATGAGTATTTTTCTCTCGCGCAGCGGGTCGCAGTTAAAGATATTGCCCTTTTCGTATGGGCTTATGTGCATACCTATGACCCATATTTCACCGTCGTTAAAATGGCAGTAACAGTCTTTCAGATTACATCCGCCGAGGCGCAGGCTCTTGACCTCCGTGCCGCGCAGCTCTATGCCCGCCTCATACTTCTGCTCAACAAAGTAATCGTGATGCGCTTTTCTGTTCTGTGCTATAATCTTCACGCCGTTTTTTTCAGCCACTGTGTACACCCCCGTTTTTTCAGGTAATAATATATCATAAACAAATGCAAAAATCAAGTAAAAGCGGATACAATGAGAAAGGGAAACAAATATGAAATTAAAAAATAGGGTGAATTTCGCCTCTCTTGCACGCCGCACGGCGGCGCTCTTTGCGGGCAGCATCATCTTCGCTGCGTCCGTAAATATGTTTCTGCTCCCTGCGGGAATAGTCCAGGGAGGAGTCACCGGTATCGCGTCCGCGCTGAATATCAAATTCGGCACGAGCGTGGGTCTTGTAATTATACTTATAAATATTCCTCTCATAATCGCCAGTGCATGGGTAAACGGATTTAAATTTATTGCCGCGACTGCGACGGGAGTGTTTTTTACGAGCCTTGCAACAGACCTCGTGACCTTTCTCCCCGTGACCGTGCTTGACCCGTTTCTCTGCTCCGTGATAGGCGGAGCGCTCATGGGGCTTGCCTGCGGGATACTCTTTGCAAACGGCTTTACCACGGGCGGCACGGACCTTATAGCAATCCTCATACGAAAAAGGCTCAAGAGACTTCCGATAGGTAAGCTCATTCTCGCGGTGGACGCAGTAATAATCGTTGGCGCTGCTTTTCTGCTCGAAAACTATATGAGCATTTTTTACTCTGCGCTTACGGTGTACGTGCAGACGCTCGTGCTCGATATGTTCATGTCGGGTACTGAACGCACACGCCTATTCATAATTATAACGGAAAGGTCGGATAAGATATGCGCTTGTCTGCACGATCTCGGGCGCGGGGTCACGCTGCTGCCCGGAAAAGGCAGCTACACGGGCAAGGACAAGAGCGTCATACTGTGCGCCGTCACCCCGCGTGAAGTATTCAACGCACGCACGGCAGTTGCAGCAGCCGACCCGGATGCCTTTACCGTCATCGCCGACTGCTCGCGCACCTACGGAGAGGGCTTCGGTTATGACAGTATCACCTGACGCTTTTATAAAAAAGGAGTGTAAGCCTTGACGGCAACTATTACGGCGTGCACAGTCATCGCGCTGTGTCTAATGATATTTTTTCTTGTTTCTCCCGCGTGGGAGCGCCCGCAGCGAAATCTTTTCTCGGGCATTATGTTTGCGCACAGGGGACTTTTTGACGCAAGCGCGGGAGTACCCGAAAATTCTCTTTCCGCATTTCGTGCCGCTCGCGACGGGGGATTCGGAATTGAGCTTGACGTGCGCCTGACGCGCGACGGATTTCCCGTGGTTTTTCACGATGAAAGCCTCGAGAGGATGTGCGGTGCAAACGTCAAGGTAAGCGAATACGACCTTGACAGGCTGCGCACGCTGCGCCTTAGCAATACCGATGAGAAAATTCCGACTCTTGAGGAGGCGTTAAAGGAATCGGGCAGTGCGCCGCTAATATGCGATATAAAGCCGAATAAGCCCGACGACGTAAAGGAAATCTGCGAAAAAGTATATTCGGAATTAAGAAAAAGCTCCTGCATTTGGAGCGTAGAGTCATTCTCGCCTCTCGTGCTTAAATGGTTTATACGGAATGCCCCGGACGCCGTACGCGGGCAGCTTATCTGCCGTCCGCACGGCAGGTCGGCAGCGGAGCTTTTTGCCGCAAACGCGCTTTTTAATTTCATATCCCGCCCGGACTTTATCGCCTATGAATACGGCATGAAAACCCCGGGTCTGCTCGCAGCCCTCGCCTCGAATCCGCTCACCGTCACGTGGACCGTGCGCACCGATGCGCAGGCGGAGAAGGCATCGCGTCGCGCCGACTCAATTATATTTGAAAAGTTTGCCGAAAATAAGCCTTGACAGCGCGCGGCAAATGTGGTAATATATTTGATGTTGACGGCGCGTATGCATTTTGCGCTGAAGTGAGGCAGATCATCTGTCTGCCGCACAAAAGCCGCACAAAAAAGGTAATCGGCTGAGCGGGCACGTGAGCCGAGTTACGGCGCGTCGGTTTCTATATAAAACTTAATATGCAGGGATATCGAAGCGGTCATAACGGGTGAACGAGTAAAAACAGTCGCCGACTGTTTTTGCGAAGTGATACTCCGCCGAGCAGGGAGTGTCGCGGGCAAATTCATTTGCGTGCGAGACGACCATGCGAACGGAGCGGGCACGCGAGCCGAGTTATGGCGCGTCGGTTTCTATATAAAACTTAATATGCAGGGATATCGAAGCGGTCATAACGAGGCGGTCTTGAAAACCGTTTGGGGCAACCCACGTGGGTTCGAATCCCACTCCCTGCGCCAAGAAAAATCACTTGCTATGCAGGTGATTTTTCAGTTATATTCGCCTGCGGTGCAATATCACTTTTGCCGCAGAAAAAATTATCACTCCGAGCAAAGCGAGGCAAATCACTTGATTTACATCATCCCGTTTCTTTCACGGCGAACGGAAAGTCCCCGTAATCAGCCATTCCTACCTGCCCATCTGCCCAACCCGTCTTACCGTCCATAGTAAGCTCAACCCACTGGTGAGTATACAGGTTTTCGTTTATGTGGCGAGGAGAATATCCCATACACTCAAGCAGCATTATAAGTGCACGGGTCGAGCCTGCACAGGAGTATTCTCCCTTTACGAAAACTCCGTATGCGCTCGCGTAATCCTCCCCCGACATGGTATATGTAGCACGGCTGCTGTATTCTGCCACAGTCTGCGCGGCTTTTGTTACGCGCTCAAGGTCATTTTCCCCGCTTATATCTGACGCGAGAGACCGCGCTACCGCGAGCGCCTGCTCGTATTTCGTCGGTTCGCTGTACTCGGGATCTTTCTGCTCTGTCTCATTCTGCTCATCTTCATATGTGCTCCACGTTTCCTGCTGCTCAGTCGGAGGCTCAGTCACCTGCTCCGTAACGGGTTCGTTCTTCGTCCCGGTCTGTACTTCCGTAGGCTGCCCGGTTGCGGGCTGTGTCTCAGAGGGCTCTGTCTCCGGGCTGTCGCTCTGCATCGGCTTGTCAATATGAGCGTTGGAAGCATCCGCGGCGTCCGGACCGATTTCCACGCTTATTTCCGGTAGGACCTCGTCTCCTTCGCCGTTTTTTGCTGAATTTACGGCAAATACAGCGACGCATGTAATGATTGCCGACGCGAGCACGCCTATTATTATATAAAACCTTATTATTTTCATTTTGCTTTCCTCGCCTATATTATAAGTAAATACAGCACCGAAGTCAATAGGCAGACAAAAAGCCCCGAGCGCAGGGCGCTCAGAGCTTTTTTTCTATCATACCGAGAAAATATTCGTACACCGTCCTGTCGCTGTTCAGCTCGGGATGAAATGCTGTGACGAGCATATTTTTTTCACACGCGGCGACTGTATGACCGTCCACCGCGGCGAGGATGTCGACTCCGCTTCCGCAGGACGTAATATACGGCGCGCGTATAAAGGTCATTGGGATTTTACCCTTTCCCGCAAAATCGGAGCTTATAAAAAAGCTGCCGAGCTGCCTGCCGTATGCGTTGCGCACAGCGGTAATATCCATCGCGGAAATATGGCGGCGTTCGTCGTTTTCAATCCTTTTTGCGAGGAGAATCAGTCCCGCGCATGTCCCGAAAACGGGCAGCCCGCCCGAGATGAGCTCTCTCATAGGCTCAAGCATGTCAAGCTCGCGCAGCAGCTTACCCTGCACCGTGCTCTCACCTCCGGGCAGTATAAGTCCGTCAAAGGATTTGTCAAGGTCACGCCTATCACGCAGCTCCGTGTGCTCCGAGCCGATATCGGCAAGGGCTATCTCATGCTCGGCGAATGCCCCCTGTACGCAGAGAACGGCTATACGCATTATTTGCCCCTCTCCGCCATGATAATTTCTATCTCATGCTCGTTTATGCCTACCATCGCCTCGCCGAGGTCGCAGGAAAGCCGCGCGAGCACCTCGGGGTCACGGTAATCGGTCACCGCCTTGACTATGGCGGCTGCCCTCTTCGCGGGATTTCCCGACTTGAAAATACCCGAGCCGACGAAAACTCCCTCCGCTCCGAGCTGCATCATAAGGGCGGCGTCGGCGGGTGTCGCCACACCTCCCGCAGCAAAATTGACTACGGGCAGGCGGGCATCCTCATGAACCATCTTAACAAGCTCGTAAGGGACGCTCAGCTCTTTTGCCGCCTCGTAAAGCTCGTCCTCGCTCTCGGACACTATCCTGCGAATCTGCGACTGCATCATGCGCATGTGTCTTACCGCCTGTACAATGTCGCCCGTACCCGGCTCGCCTTTCGTCCGTATCATCGACGCACCCTCGTTTATACGTCGCAGCGCCTCACCGAGGTCACGCGCTCCGCACACAAAGGGAACTGCGAATTTTGTCTTATCTATATGATAAACGTCGTCCGCGGGTGAGAGCACCTCGCTCTCATCGATATAGTCTATGTCGATTGCCTGAAGTATCTGCGCCTCGGCAAAATGCCCTATACGGCACTTCGCCATAACGGGTATTGATACAGCATTCTGAATTTCCGTTATCATCTTCGGGTCGCTCATGCGGGCAACCCCTCCCGCCGCACGTATGTCGGCGGGTATGCGCTCAAGCGCCATGACAGCACACGCTCCCGCCTCCTCGGCTATCTTTGCCTGCTCGGGGGTGGTAACATCCATTATCACACCGCCCTTTAACATCTGTGCCAGATTTCTGTTCAGTTCCGCTCTGCTGTTTTCCATTTTTTACTCCTTATGCTTGTCCGTTTATCCCGTCGAGAGAATATTTGCTTAGGTATCTCTTATACTCCGATGCATATCCGCTGTCGCCTACTCTCAGTTGTCTCAGTGTGTCGTGCATATTGAGATTGTGCTCGGCTGTGTCAAGAACGCAGCCTGCGATATTGGAACAATGGTCGCTCACTCTCTCAAGATTGGTAAGCATATCCGACCAGACAAAGCCGACCTCGGTACTGCAAAGACCTCTCTGCATACGCAGGATATGTCTCGTGCGCAGCTTTTCCTTAAGGTCGTCGATGATCTGCTCAAGCGACTCGACCTTTGAGGCGGCGTGCACGTCGTTTTCCGTGAGAGCCTGCACGGCAAGGTCAATCGACTCATTTACCGCTCCCGCGATAACGTCATATTCGCGCATTGCAGTCTCGGTAAGGGTCAGATGCTTGTCCCGCAGTTCCTCCGCCGACTCAAGTATATTCACGGCGTGATCGGAAATCCTTTCGAAATCTCCGATTAGCTTGAGCATAGCCGCCGCCTGCTCGCTATCCGCCTGCCCGAGCCCCGAGGAGCTGAGCTTTATAAGGTAAGTTCCGAGCTTATCCTCGTACCCGTCGCATTCATTCTCCGCCGCGCGCACGCTGTCCGCGTCTGCCGTGTTGTACCGCGTAAAGCAGCCCATAGCTCTCTTCATCGCGCCCGCTGCCGACCGTGCCATCTTCTCCGTCATGCTGCGGCTGACCGATAGAGCAAGGGCGGGAGTCTGCAGCAGTCTCTCGTCAAGGTCGCTCGTCTGCTCCTTTCCGTCGCGCACTATAAGGCATACGAGCCTCTCGAGCGCCCCTCCCGCAGGGAAGAGCATCACAACGCAAAGTACATTGAATAGTGAATGGATTATCGCAATGCCGAGCAGCGACGCACTCTCGCCGAGTATTGCGGGAGCAAAAATTGCCCTCACTGCGACATAAAGGCAGAGCAGCACCGCCGTGCCTATGATATTGAAGAAAAGGTGGACGTAAGCCGCGCGCTTGGCGTTTTTATTCGTTCCGACAGACGAGAGAAGAGCCGTCACGCACGTACCGATATTCTGCCCCATGATAATCGGCACGGCAGAGCCGTATGACACCGCACCGGTCGACGCGAGAGCCTGTAAAATACCGACCGACGCCGAGCTTGACTGTATTATCGCGGTGAGCAGAGCGCCTGCAAGGACACCGAGAACGGGGTTTGAAAAGGCGACAAACATCTGTGCAAACTCGGGAACATCCCGTAGTCCCGCTACCGCCCCCGACATGCTGTCCATGCCGTACATGAGCGTGGCAAAGCCGAGCATTATAAGACCCGTATCTTTTTTGCTGTCCCTCTTTGAGAACATATAAAGTGCTATACCGATAAGGGCAAGCACGGGTGTGAACGACGACGGCTTTAAGAGTCTGATAAAGAAATTTCCGCCGTCAATACCCGCAAGACTGAGTATCCACGCCGTGACCGTCGTGCCTATATTCGCGCCCATTATGACGTTTACCGCCTGGGCGAGGGTCATAAGACCCGAATTTACAAATCCGACGACCATTACCGTCGTCGCAGACGAGCTTTGGATGACCGCCGTCACGGCAAGCCCCGTGAGCAGTCCCATATACCTGTTTCCCGTAAGCCTCGCGAGAATTCCCTCGAGGCGCGAGCCTGCCCTTCTCTCGAGCGACTGACCCATTATGTTCATCCCGAAAAGAAAAATGCTCAGCCCTCCGACAAGAGAAAGAAAATCAAAAAAATCCATTTTGTCACCGTTTTCCGCATTATTTATTCTTACGGTAATTATAAATCCTCTTGTTAAAATCAAGCGACGCATTTATGTAAAATCGATGTAAAGCGAAAAAAATCAGCCGAATCTACCCTCTACATAATCGGCTGTGCGGCTGTCCTCAGGAGAGGAGAATATCTTCTCGGTCGGTGCGTACTCTATAACGCTGCCGAGCAGAAAGAATGCGGTCATATCCGATACCCTCACCGCCTGCTGCATATTGTGAGTAACGGTTATTACCGTATACTTTTCCTTCAGGGTTGTCATAAGCTCCTCTATTTTGCCGACGGAAATAGGATCAAGCGCCGAGGTCGGCTCGTCCATGAGCAGTACATCGGGGCGCGCTGCTATCGCGCGGGCGATACAAAGTCTCTGCTGCTGACCGCCCGAAAGCTCGAGCGCACTCTTCTTCAGCTTGTCCTTTGTCTCTTCCCAGAGGGCAGCGCCGCGCAGCGCCTCCTCTACCGTGTCGTCAAGCTCCTTTTTCGGAACTATCCCGTGCAGACGCGGAGCATAGGCTATGTTGTCGTATATGCTCATGGGAAAGGGATTGGGCTTCTGAAAGACCATTCCGACACGGCTTCTCAGGTCTGTTGCGTCGCAGTCGGGAGCGTATATATCCTTGCCGCGATACTTGACCTCCCCGGTTATCCTGCACGAACGCACCCGGTCGTTCATGCGGTTGAGCGTGCGTAAAAACGTCGACTTGCCGCAGCCCGACGGACCTATGAGCGCCGTTATTTTCTTTTCGTACAGCTGCATATTTATATCGCACAGAGCGCGCACGGAACCGTAATATAAATTAAGCCCCGCAGTTTCCATTACCTTTTTATCCATTTTCGCGACCTTTCGTTTTTTTCACTGCCCACGGCAGGAGCTTTGAGAAAATCAAAGTGAGGACAAGGAGCACAACCGCTATTGAATAAGCCTTATCAAATTTACCCTGCTCCGAGGCATACATATAAAGAGCTACGGTGAGAGTCGCGGACGACGAGGTAAGCGAACCGATAAAGCCCGCGAGCTTCATACCGAAACCCGCCGTGAAGAGCAATGCCGCCGATTCTCCCATAATACGTCCGACCGAAAGTATACACCCCGTGAGTATTCCGTCGGCGGCGCACGGGAGTACTACCGTCCTTATCATATGCCACTTTGTACTGCCGAGCGCGAGAGCCCCCTCGCGCAGTTCGTTAGGCACAGCCTCGAGGCTTTCCTTTGTATTGACTATAACCGTCGGGAGCACCATCATTGCAAGCGTCAGTCCGCCCGCGAGTATCCCCTGCTTCAGTCCCATTATCTGAGTAAAGAAGAGCATACCGACAAGTCCGAAGATAACCGACGGTATTCCGGTGAGTATATTGACGGCGAATCCTATCATGTCTCCGATTCTCCCCCCGTGCGAATACTCCGTAAGATACACGGCGCATCCTATGCCGAGCGGGACTGCGGCAGAAAGGGTTACGATGACGATATAAAATGTAAAAAGTATATTCGGCAGTATTCCTATCTTGCCCGTGATATACGATGTCTGCCCCGTAATAAATTCGAGCGACAGACCCGGCACGCCCCTGTACAGGATATATCCTATCGTAAAGACGAGAACAGCGACGACAAAGAAGCCGCACATATACATTGAATATTTCATCGCGGCATTTTTCAGCTTGCGTTTCATCATACACTCCTTTTGCGAAGCAGCTCAAGCAGACTGTTTATGAGCATTACGAAGAGAAAGAGCACAAATCCGCAAGAGAAGAGCGCCTGGCGCTGCATAGAGCCGTAAGAGGCATACGACATCTCGGAGACTATCGCCGTGGTCATAAATCTGACGGGGCCGAGCAGAGACGGCATACGCGCGACGTTTCCCGACACCATGATGACGGCTGTAGCCTCGCCCACGGATCTGCCGACCGCCTGTACCGCAGCGGTAAGAACTCCTCTCGATGCTGCACGCAGCGTCACCTTAAAGTATGTTTCGTATTCCGTTGCACCGAGGGCAAGGGATGCCTGCTCGTAATCGTCGGGAACGGCGTCTATCGCGGCGCGCGTAACGCTGATTATATAGGGAAGAATCATGAGCGAAAGCACGATTATCGCGGTAAAGAGGCATGAGCCGGACGGCAGATCAAATATCCTCTGCACCGTCGGCACGAGCACGGTCATACCGACAAGTCCCCATACCACCGAGGGTATCGCCGCGAGCAGGTCAACCGCCGTTCGTATTAGGTCTGCAATGCGCCCTGGGGCTGCCCGTGAGATAAAGAGTGCGGCGAGCACTCCTATCGGCATACTCACCGTCACGGCGCACGCCGTACCGTATATGCTCGTAAGGATGAAGGGCAGTATTCCGAACTGCCCTTTGCCTGCGTCCCATATTTTACCGGAGATGAAGTTTACAAAGCCTATTTTGCTTATCCCCGGTAAGCCCGAGAGCGCAAGGTAAATGCTTATACCGAGCACCGCGCCGACCGAAGCAAGGGCGCATATAAGGAACACCGCCTGTACGGCAAGCTCCGCGGCATTTTTCTTTTTCATCTCTGCCACTTTTTTATTTTACGGGTACTGCTCCTGCGCTGCGTATAAGCTCGGACGCAGCGGACGAGGTTGCGAAGTCGAAGAACTTCTGCGCTCCGTTTGAGAGCTTCTGACCGTCCTTAGTTACGAGCACGAACGGACGGGATACTGCGTATTTACCCGAGAGCACGGTGTCCTCCGTGCACTCAGCGCCCGCAACGGTTATCTTCTTTATGCCGTTCTGACCTTCAACTGCGGAGAGCGATGCGTAGCCTATGGCGTTCGGGTTGTTTGATACGGCTGAGATTACTCCGCCCGTTGATGTCTGCTCCTCGGCGAGCACGCACTTGCCCGATGTCCCCGTGACGCTCTCAAAGCCGTCGCGCGTGCCCGAGCCGTTCTCGCGTCCGATGCATGATATCTCCTTGTCCTCGCCGCCGAGCTCTTTCCAGTTCTTTATTTCTCCCGTGAAAACAGCGGCTATTTTGTCTACACTGAGGTCGGAGACACTATTCTGAGAGTTGACTATTATCGCGATACCGTCCTTTGCAACGACTGTCGCGGTAAGCCCCGTCTCATCGCTCTTGAAATTTCTCGATGAAAGCCCGATGTCGCACGTGCCGTTCTTCACGGCTTCAATGCCCGTGCCCGAGCCGGTAGGGTCGTACGTAACCTTAATATTTTTGTTATCCTCCTGAAATTTCTCGGAGAGAACTCCTACAACCTTCTCCATGGAGGTCGAACCGTTGAGAGATACACCCTCTTCCTTTCCGCATCCCGCGAAAACCGTCAGGCTCATCACGAGAGCCGCCAAAACAACAACAAATTTCTTCATGTTAATCAAAATCCTTTCTTTTCGGTACGCCCACATTATATCCCCACCGTGTAAAGCCGATAACCCGACAAATGTAAAATGCATGAAAAAAGAGACCGCCGTCTGATATTCCCCCAAAAGTGTCTAGCTTTCGGGATAAATATCAGCTCAGAACGTCTCTTTTTTACTTTGAGAAAAAATCAATAATAAGGTTTAATATATCGGGGTGCACATTATTATTTACATACTCAAGTATAGATAAAATTATTTCAGTTCCTTTATCAGCTTTTCCGTTAAGCTCCGCTCGCGCTCAAGTGCCGATTTCAGACTGTCGGACGCGCGTGCGGCTTGCCTTGCTCCTTCGGAGACGACATACATCACAACGAGGTTTTCCGCCGTGCCTATCGAGCGCATAATCGACTGACATTCCGCAGCATATTCAGGCGAGATACCGTATTCGCGCGCTGCCTCGGCGCACGCGAGCGCCATCACCGCCTTGTGCTCACGCAGGACGGAATACGCGCCCATATGCAGCCCCCGCATACAGTCGTCATACGGCAGCGCGAGATTGTCCGTCAGCGCCTCATAGCAATTTATGCCGTCATATGTATAGCGTATGGACGTACCCTTGCCGTTTCTCCCCTCCGAATAGCTCTTGAGGGAGGCGGCAATCGCGCCGCGGTCGAGAGAATATCCTCCGCACGGCTTTCCTTTCAGCAAAAATACCTTTGACAGCCACTTCGACTCCTTTGAATACAAGTTTCGCACATGGTTATACCCGCGGATAAACTCATCATACGGACAGCGCATATCGGACGAGTACCTGCCCGTGCGGTCGTTATCGCAGAATATAACCTCGTCACGCGCCCTGTCAAAGCCCGTCACCATCATCTGATGAGCGCCGATAAAGCCCGAATAGTGCCCGATGTACGAGCGGTTTATAAACGCAAGGATATATTCCCCGCCGCGCGTTTTTTCCTCGATATACTCACGGCTCATGTCGGTTTCCGCCATGTCCTCCTCCGTGCAGGAAATAAACGGGCAGTCAAAGAGAAACGGGTACTCCTCCGCAGGCTCGCAGCGGAAGAAAAGCTCAAAAACCTCTCCCGCAGACGAATATATATCAAGGAAGTTATTTATAAAATAAAGCCCCCGCGCGTCGTGCGTGCTTATCAGCCGCTCCGCGTCACCGTAAAACCAATATGAAGTAAACCCGATATTCATGCAAAGCTCCGTAAAGACAAAATTAAATAAAAGCGGCAGCGCATTCTATGCCGCGGGCATTTCCCCGCCGCACGGCACGGTGCAAAGAAAATCTTTCTCGTGTTTTTATTATAACACTTTTTCCTCTTAAGTCAATGTGTTGGTTGCATTTTCCGCTTTTTGCACAATTGCGCGCCGCTTCTTTTGTGCATAATTCCCTATAAACTGTTTAAAAGTCCCTCTCCGGAATAAGCGCATGAAAAAAGTGCCCGATACCGCAAGCAAATGAAAAACTTTCATCGGTGCTGTGCGGTTGGGCACTTATATTTTTTGTCCTTATACAAAAGCTTTTGCGCAGCTTTTCGAGGGGAAAGTGACCGGCGGAAAAAGGCTTTGCCTTTAATATCCACCCCCCTTTGAAAAGGCTCGACTTAAACTTTTAATAAGAGGTTAAGCTAAAGCCTCTCCTATACAATTATACAAAAGCTTTTGCGTCGCTTTTCGAGAGGAAAGTGACCGGCGGATAAAAGGCTTTGCCTTTAATATCCACCCCCCTTTTGAAAAGGCTCGACCTGAACTTTTAATAAGAGATTAAGCTAAAGCCTCTCTTATACTATACAAAAGCTTTTGCGTCGCTTTTCACGAAAAGCGACCCGTGGAGCTTATTTTTTGAATGCGTCTATCGCCTTTACCGCCGCGTCGTTGTCGGAGGTTATGAGTAAGAAAGCAAAGTTTCCGTCGCTGTAAACCTTAGCAGAGGATATCATCTTATCAAAGTCGGGGTCGTACATCGCCTTGTCGCCGCCCGAGAGCAGTTCAAGCCGTCTCTTCAGAGCGCTCTCGAGCTTCGCCGCGTCCTCTGCACTTTTTGCGCGCAGAATGTCAATCTCATATGTGTGATTGCCGTCGCAGAGATACATCGCGTAGTCGTCGAGCAGCGCATACTCGGCTATCTCCTCGTACATTCCGTCTATGACTATCGAGAATGTATACTCGTCCATATTCGCATCCTTTGCGGTGAAGAGATTCTCGCTCTGAGGAACGTCAGACTGACTCTCGAGCACCTTGTCAAGTATATCGCGCGCCGCGGTGTCGGCGGGAAGAGTCTTTGCCCCGCAGGATGCGAGGACAAAGCACAATATAAGTATTACGGGTATGATTTTTTTCATTACATAAACTCCTTGCGTTTATTTTGCGTATGAGCAAATCGTTGCGTTTGAGTTTTCGAGCATTACCTTTATAAGGTTGCGCTCACTTACAAGATAAATTACGTAGTCGGGCTTATATTTCGCTACGTCCTTCTCGGGGAAGGAATAGTTGTGGCTACTCTGCCACACGACCTCGGAAAATCTGTCATTTACGATATCGTATGCCGGGCAGGCAAATGAATCGCGCAATATAACAGCCGTGGGGAGTCCGTCGCCCGAGGCGTTTGTTTCCTTTTTGTACGATGAATTTCCGTCGCCGTTTACATAAAGGCTCTTGCCGCCCCTGTACACGCCGTTAAGAGTGCTCGTCGGCATCTTCAGCCTGTAGAGCGGAGCAAGCTCGGTTATGCCCGTTATCTTTGTCGCGGGGTCTTTGCCGGCGGAGGAGATATTCTCAAAGCCCTTTCCGTCGCCGAAGGAGAAGAGCGAGTCGCCGCCGTATAATCCCACGGTGTAGAAATCCATCTCGTCGCGCGTGCGTGCTGCAGCGGAGGAGAATTTTTCGCTTATATAATCAAAGAGTTCGCCCGTTCCTACCCATGCGCCGTATGACGTCCAATGAGAGTCGGTGTACGAATAGAGCTGATATCCCTCTCCGTCGTTCTTATGCTCTTTCATCTCTTCTATGGGGTATATGACCTTTGCGCCGCTCTTCTGCGCGCACTCGGCAAAAATGTCGTATACCGACCTGCCCGTCGCCGCCGTAAATTCAGACGGGACACTCTCGGGATATACCTCGCACGAGGACGGAACGACGAGATAAATAACCTCGGCAGAGGGATTTGCCGCTTTTGTTTTCTCTACTGCGGACTGCACATTGCTCTCCGCTCTCTTTACCGTGGCATCGTTAAGCACGTCCGAGAGAGAATACGCGAGCAGCGCGCTGTAGAAATGCATGCGGCTGTCAAGTCCGAAAACGGGCGAATACTCGTCCGCGGTCATGAGATTCGGCATCTTCTTGTGCTTTATATCTATGTCGGTGCTTGCTATCTCGCTGCCGTCAGCGCGTGCGCAAATAACCTCTGCCGTGCCGTCGGCGCTTGTTTTCACCTGACCGATGAAAAATCTGCCGCGAGACGCCGCCGCTGTCTTTATCTCCGTGCTCTCAAGTCCGTCACCGCTCACCGTAACACTCTGTGCGGAGGACGGTGCGACACCGCCTACGATGCTTATACCCTCTGCGACGGGCACGTTTAATGTCACCTCGAACCGTGCGTCGTCATCGGACTTCTCGGGCTCGGACGATGCGGGCGTGCTATCGCTCGGCGCGTCCGTATCCGTTGCTTTATCGGTGTCGGGAGTTTCCTTTCCCGCGCACGCAGCAAGGGAAAGGAGCATACAAACGAGAAGTAAAACGGCTGTTATTTTTTTCATTTTAAAATCCTCTTATTTCGCAAACTGCGTTATTGAGTAGTTTGAATTTTCGGTCATCACCTTGAGAAGATTGCGCTCGGACACTACGTATATCACATAGTCGGGAGAGCAGTCGGAAACAATGCCTGATGGGAACTGATATCTGTGGCTCTCCTGCCACCAAATCTTTGAGAACCGATCGTTTATCATGTCGTAGCTCGTGCAGGAGAAAGAGTCACGCAGTATCACCGCAGTGGGAAGTCCCGCTCCGTTCGGGTTTGTAAACGTCGCTGCACCGCCGTTTGAGCCGCTGACATATGCACTGTTATAGCCTCTGTACACCTCGCGCAGAGTCTCGGTCGGCATTCTGAAATAATAAAGGGGCATCATCTCGCATATCCGAGTCTTTGGGACTCTGCCAGTGGAGCCTGTCTGAGAGATGTTCTCAAAGCCCTTTCCATCGCCGAATGAGAAGAGAGAGTCCCCTCCCCACATTTCCTTTGTATAGAAATTCATCTGAGAAAGGGTGCGTGGGGCTGCCGCGGGAAAGCTTTTCGATATGTAATCAAAAAGCTCGGACGTGCCGAAGTACGCTCCGTATGCCGTCCAGTGTGAGTCGGTATTGCTGTAGACCTTAAGTCCGTTGTCGCTGTCGTTTCTGTGTGCGTACATACTGTCAAAGGGATATATAACCGCTGCACCGCAGCTCCGCGCCACGCTGCTGAATGTGTCGAAGAGAGTATCTCCCCACGCGGGGGTCGAATACTCGTCGGGCAGCGTCTCGGGATAAATAGCTGCCGAGGAAGGGACTACAAGATATATAAGCTCCGCGTTTCCGTTTGCGCTCTTGACGGTATTTACATTGCGCGAGATGTTCGACCGGGCGGCATTTATTATATTCTGCGGAACGATATTCGAGGCTGTGTAGCAGAGTATCGAGCTGTAGAAATGCATACGCGAATTTTTGCCGAAAACGGGCATATACTCGTCGCGCGTCATGAGATTGCTCATGCTCTTGTTTGCGACAGTCTTATTAACCGGAAGAGACGCCTCCTTGCCGTATTCGTATGAGCTGATATTCAGAACGGTATTGGAGCCGATATGCACCTGTCCGATGAAATAAGACCTGCCCTCTCCGCGTATCGGATATATGTCGACGGGCGTAACGCCGCTGCCGCCGACACTTATGTATGAAACCGACTCGGGGCACGTACCTCCGACTATGTATATTCCCGTCGCAACCTGCGCACACAGTGTTACGTTCGGCGCTTCACTGCGAATGACCTCGGGCTCGGTAGGAGCGGGGGTCGTCGGGGATGACTCGGTGGGATATGTCGAATTGTCGGGATACGTCGGGTCATATGACGGCTGCGTTACGTTGCCGCCGTTGTTATTTCCGTCGCTGTTTCCGCCGCCCGTGCTGTCTGAATCGGGTCTTGTGCTGCCCGACGGTTTTTTATTACCGCTGCTGCCCGTACTGCCGGTGCTGCCGCTGTTCTGCCCGTTATCCGTACCGCTGCCGTCAGTGCTGCCCGTATCCGTTTTTTCTTCTCCGTCGTCTTTGTTTCCGCTATCCGAATCCGTCTGCCCGGAGTCATCCGAGTCAGCGTCGGACGATTCGTTACCCGGATCGGATTTACCGTCCGAGGCGGAAGAGGAACTGCCCTTTTGAGAAAAAGAGCTGTCTCCTGCCTCCTCGCCGCCCTGCGTGCGCTTTGACGCCTTGCCCGCGAGCACCCCAAGCACACATACGGCAACAATGGCTGCCGCCACGGAGCAGCATACGGTTATCTTCGCGCGCGACGACATAGCCGAGATGCGCTCAGCTGTTTTTCTGAAAAAAGCGGTGATTTTTTCTTTCATTTTAAATATCTCCGTTTTACGGCATTTCGAGATATCCGAGCGAAACCCCGCCGGACAGCTCGTTCATTCCCATGTAAATAAGAGCCGCGTCGCAATCGCACTCCGACTGAATGCTCTTTGTATAATATCTCGGGTCGATGAGCGTAAGGTCATAGTGAAGTGCAAGAAAAGGTGCCACGGCGTCGGCGTAGCTGTCGCGCACGAGCAGAAGGCGCTGCCTTGACGTATCCGTGCCCGACGTAATATCGACGCGCGCGTGATTTCCGCCGAGGAACACCGCGTATTTATCTGTTGTATTTAATTTATCAAAATCATAGAGAGATATTTTTTCACCGTCGGCATTTACCTCATAAGTGTCATCTCCGTCGTATCTGTAGAGGACGATCCCGTCCTTTTTTGTCAGGTAAAAGCCGGACGTGCGCATGCTTGTCCCCTCAAAGTCGAAAGATACCGTCTGCCTGTCAAAAAAGTCCTCGGGATAAGGCGTATAGCCGAGAATGCCGCCGAGCGCGCAATATGCGCTGTATGCCCCATCCGTGGTATAATGGTGATCGGTGCGGTAGTATTCCCCGTTCTCGGTAAAGAGAGAATACATACCTGCGTCGTCAAGAGAATACTTTTTGCAAAGCTCCGTGTACTTTCCCCACGCCTCTCTGTCACCCGTACCGTCGTATACGGCGGGAAGCCTGTCGGCGAAAACATCGCACGGACGCGGCAGGCAGGCGAGCGTCACGGGGATATCCTTCGCCTCGGCATATACGGAGACGGAGCGGAGATTTCTCTCGAGCTTTGCCTCACTCCAATCGGCGTGCGGCACGAGCGTGCCTACACTTGCCATAATAACATCGTTATTCTCAAGCCGTCCGAGGGCAAGCTCGCAATACGCCTTTGTCCCCACAAAGAAGTCGCGCAGCGGGAACTGGTCGGCAAAATATTTTCCCACGGCGGAGGTAAACGCCCATCCTCCGCCCTTATCCTCCGCAAGAGTGAAGGCGGGAAACTGCTCAAGCGTGCGGTTTTCCTTATCCGAGAAGTCTTTGTCGGGAAGAGCCCAAAACGCAACGAAAAATCCGAGGACAATCGCGCACGCGCTTACTATCTGTATAATATCGTTTTTTTTCTTCATTCTTCAGAACCTAAAGTACAAAAACGGGTTGTATGAGCTGTCGACGAGATACGCGGTGCATATAAGAAGGACAACAGGGCACGCACAGGTTACGGCAGCCGTGCCCGCGCGGGTCTTTACCGCCCTGTCATAAATCTTCTTCGGCAGAGGTGTCGACGCTATGCACAGTATAACGATGAGAGCGAGAGAGCGCACAAGGTCGTATACCACTCCGGGAGCGGTCAGGGGACCCGAGAAAAGCGAGCGCAGATACGAGGCAGGCGCGTCAATATCGCTCGAGAAGAATATAAACCAACCGAAAACGATAAAGAACAGCGCATAAATATGCGACACCGCACGCGGCAGCCTCTCAAGCAGCTTGCCGAGAAAATTCTTCTCTATTACGAGCAGCACCCAGAAGTACAGTCCCCATATAATGAAATTCCAGCTCGCGCCGTGCCAAAGTCCCGTGAGAAACCATACGGCAAAGAGATTAAAAAAATTTCTCCCCTTGCCGCAGCGGTTGCCGCCGAGAGGTATGTATACATATTCCCTGAACCATGTGGAAAGAGTGATGTGCCACCTGCGCCAAAAGTCGGTTATCGAGCGGCTTATGTACGGATAATTGAAGTTCTCCGGGAACTCAAAGCCGAGCACCCGACCGAGTCCTATTGCCATGTCGGAATAGCCCGAGAAGTCAAAGTATATCTGAAATGTGTAGAAAATCACTCCGAGCCACGCACCGAGCACACTCGGAGAAGAGGACACCCCGGCGGAAAAGCTCTCGAACATAGCGCCCGCTGTATTTGCGAGAAGCACCTTTTTCGCAAGGCCGCAGAGAAATCTGCGTATGCCCGAGGCTGCTCTCTCAACGCTGTGCGTTCTGACGCGCAGAGCGTCGTCAACATCTCTGTAGCGCACGATAGGTCCGGCGATAAGCTGCGGAAACATCGTAACGTATGCGCCGAACGAAAGGATATTCTTCTGTACTCTCGCCTCACCCATGTACACGTCTATCGTGTATGACATGGTCTGAAAGGTATAGAACGAAATACCCACGGGCAGCGCCACCCCTATCGGCTTCAGGAAAGAGAGCGGAGGAATGTGAGAAAGGTTTACTATTATAAAGTCGGAATACTTGAAGAAAGCAAGCACCGACAGGTTCATTATACAGCTGACGATAACGGCTGCCTTCGCCTTTTTCTTATCCGTCTCTCTGTATTTGCCCGCAAAATACCCGCATATATAGTCGAGAACTATGGAGTAAAACATTATAAAAATGTATATCGGTTCGCTCCAC
>CAKSEI010000011.1 GCA_934446285.1 uncultured Eubacteriales bacterium
TTTTCGCAAGACCGCGATACGCCTTTTTTATCTCCGCATCGTCTGCCGAGCGGTCTATTCCCAGTACCTCGTAGTAGTCACGTTTTTCTGCCATGATAGTTCCTTATTAACGCAAAGCACGGGCGACCGCCCGGTCGCCCTTGATATGCTCTGCCGAAGTTCAGATTATTCGCCTGTCTTGTCTTCAAAATCGGCGTTTATCGTGCCGTCATCCTGCGCGCCTGAGCCCGCACCCGTGTCGGCGCCCGCATTACCCTGCTGTGCACCCTGCTGTGCGTAGAGCTTCTCGGAGAGCTTGTAGAACGCCTGCTGCAGTGCGTCGGTATCAGCCTTTATCGCGTCGGTATCGTCGCCCTTAACGGTTTCCTTAAGCTTCTCTATTGCGCTCTTGACGGGAGCCTTCTCGTCCTCGGGCAGCTTGTCGCCTATCTCGGTGAGCGTCTTTTCGCTCTGGAAGATGAGGTTCTCGGCATTGTTCTTTGTGTCGACAGCCTCCTTGCGCTTCTTGTCCTCCGCTGCGAATTTCTCGGCGTCCTTTACGGCTTTATCTATATCCTCGTCGCTCATATTGGTGCTCGAGGTTATGGTGATATGCTGCTCCTTGCCCGTTCCCTTATCGGTTGCGGTAACATTGACTATACCGTTCGCGTCTATGTCGAAGGTTACCTCAATCTGCGGTACTCCGCGCGGAGCGGGAGCGATACCGTCGAGGCTGAAGCGTCCGAGTGTCGTATTGTCGGCTGCCATGGAGCGCTCGCCCTGCAGAACGTGTATCTCAACCGAGGTTTGACCGTCTGCGGCGGTGGAGTATACCTGACTCTTCTTTGTCGGGATCGTAGTGTTTCTGTCTATTATCTTGTTGAACACGCCGCCGAGCGTCTCAATACCGAGGGAAAGAGGCGTAACATCAAGCAGCAGCAGGCCCTTTACGTCACCGCCGAGCACGCCCGCCTGAACGGCTGCGCCTATCGCTACGCACTCATCGGGGTTGATACCCTTGAAGGGCTCTTTGCCGAGAAAGCTCTTTAATGCGTCCTGAACGGCGGGAATTCTCGTCGAACCGCCGACAAGCAGTATCTTGTCTACCTGAGATGCGCTCAAACCCGCGTCGGAGAGCACTCTCTTTACCGGTCCCATCGTGGACTCCACGAGGTCTGCGGTCAGCTCGTTGAATTTCGCGCGCGTAAGGTCCTTTTCAAAATGCTTCGGTCCCTCGGCATCAGCCGTGATGAACGGCAGGTTGATGTTTGCCGTAGCCATGCCCGACAGCTCGATCTTTGCCTTCTCCGCTGCATCCTTGAGTCTCTGGTGAGCCATCTTATCCTTGCGCAGGTCAATTCCGGGGTTTTCCTTCATAAACTCCTCAGCAATCCAGTCAACTATGCGTGCGTCAAAGTCGTCGCCGCCCAGTCTGTTGTTGCCCGCGGTCGCGAGAACCTCAAATACGCCGTCGGATATCTCGAGCAGGGATACATCGAATGTACCGCCGCCGAGGTCGTATATCATTATCTTCTGATCCTGCTCCTTGTCAAGTCCGTATGCAAGGGCAGCAGCCGTCGGCTCGTTAATGATACGCAGAACCTCAAGTCCCGCTATCTTACCCGCGTCCTTTGTAGCCTGACGCTGAGCGTCGCTGAAGTATGCGGGGACGGTGATAACCGCCTGAGTTACGCTCTCGCCGAGAAATGCCTCCGCGTCGCTCTTGAGCTTCTGCAGAATCATTGCGGAAATCTCCTGAGGCGTGTAGCTCTTGCCGTCTATATTTACCTTGTAATCCGTACCCATTTCACGCTTTATGGACATAACCGTGCGCTCGGGGTTGGTAATACTCTGTCTCTTTGCAACCTGACCTATCATTCTCTCGCCGTTCTTGGCAAAGCCGACGACCGACGGAGTGGTGCGCGCGCCCTCCGGGTTTGTTATGACGATAGGCTCGCCGCCCTCATAGACCGCTACGCACGAATTTGTTGTGCCGAGGTCGATACCGATAATCTTTCCCATAATATTTTTCCTCCTGTGTATAAAAGCTTTTTTTACAAAATTTATAAATTTCAGTTTGCCACTTTTACCATGGCATAACGGATGACGCGATTGCCCTTCTTATAGCCCTTTTCAAAGACCTCGACGATTTCTCCCTCGCCTCGGCTCTCGTCATCGACGTGCATTACCGCGTTGTGATAATTCGGGTCGAATTTCTCACACGGTATCTCCTCAATTCCGAGGCTGTCAAGCGCCCCTTTCAGCTTTGAGTACGTCATCTCAACGCCCTCGACTATCTTCGCGGGATCACCGTCCGCAAACTTCAGCGCCCTCTCGAGGTTATCCGCCGTCGGCAGCAGCACCTTCAAGGCGTCTGCATATGCGTCTGCATAAACATTCTCCCTCTCCTGCTGACTCCGTCTGCGGAAGTTGTCATACTCCGCCGCAAGCCTCAGATATGAGTCCTTCGTCGAGGCAAGCTCTTCTTTTAAGCTCGCACACTCCTTTTTATAGTCGTGCTTGGCTTTCTTCTCTTCCTTTGCCTCAGACGGTTTCTTATCCTTTTTTTCAGGCTCGCACGCCTGCTCGTCGGCTTTCTTTTTCTCTTCAGCCATCATTTATCCTCCGTTTCCGACGGCGGCAGAGCGCCGTTTATTACATTCTCTATCTGCTTGCAGAGCGTATCGACCGTCGCTATGACCTTTGCGTAGTCCATGCGGCACGGACCGAGCACGCCTATCGCGCCGACCGTTCTCTCCCCGCTCTTTATCGTGCGGAATACAAGGGTCGAATTGTCCATCACCTCGAGGGTGTTTTCCTTACCTATAAGAACCTTGACCCCGTCCCCTGCGTCCTCTACGAGGTTTAAGAGGTCGCTCTGGTTATCCATAAGCCCGAGCACGCCCTTGAGCCGTCCTACGTCCGTAAATTCGGGATATTCGAGCAGTCTGTCGACGCCCTCTATACGCAGCGCCCCGCCGTCATCGCGTCCGAGCACATCGTATATATATTTGGTAACGGGACTTATGAGCGCGGCAGCGCCTCCCATCTCCCGCTCCATCTGCATGACCGTGGGAAGAGTCACCGTCTGGACATCCACGCCCGCCATATATCGGTTGAGCACCTGCTCGAGCCTTGCGAGCACGCCCTCTCCTATGGTAAAATCGGTATGGATGTATTTCGTCTTGACCGCTCCCGCACCGAGGATGACCACGAGCAGAAAGTCATGCTCGTCAACCGGCACGGTATTGAACCTGTACGCCGTCGCGTGTCCGTGACGCGCCTGTATCGAGAGAGCCGTGTAATTTGTCAGAGCGGACATAAAGTGTCCCGCGCGGTCGAGAATCTTATCCAGCTCCGCCACGCGGTCGTTTAACATTTCGTTCAGCGCCCGCACCTCGCTTGCTTTCATATCATACGCCTGCATAAGCGTATCGACGTAAAAGCGATACCCGAGCTCCGTCGGGACTCTGCCCGCCGAGATATGAGGGTGGCAGAGGTAACCCATCTGTTCAAGCTCCGCCATTTCGTTGCGCACCGTCGCGCTCGACAGTCCGAAGTCGATATTCTCCGTCAGATATTTGCTGCCTACCGGCTCTCCGTTTTCTATATGAGCGTCAATGAGCGCTTTCAGTATCTTCTTCTTTCTGTCGCTCAGCTCCGCATACATTACATCATCGCCTCCGTTTAGCACTCAAGCACTGTGAGTGCTAATTTCTGTGTTTATTATATAACCGTCTGCCCGTTTTGTCAACAGGTTTTTCGATTTTTATGTTAATAAGATGTAAAGAGTGCTGATTTGGGCAGGAAATCTTCCGTTCTTCGGAGAAATTCCTTGATTTTCGATGCGGATTGGTGTAAAATATATCCGTTACAAGAAGTAAATACTATAAAACGGAGGAAATAAACATGTTGGTATCTGCAAAAGAGATGCTTACAAAGGCCAAAGAGGGTAAATATGCCGTCGGTCAGTTCAACATCAACAACCTTGAGTGGACAAAGGCTATACTGCTCACCGCAGAGGAGCTGAAGTCTCCCGTAATTCTCGGTGTTTCCGAGGGCGCGGGCAAGTATATGTGCGGCTACTCCACGGTAGTCGGAATGGTAAACGGAATGCTCAAAAATCTCGGCATCACCGTTCCGGTCGCACTTCATCTCGACCACGGCTCATACGAGGGAGCTAAGGCGTGCATCGAGGCGGGCTTCTCGAGCATAATGTTCGACGGCAGCCACTATCCGATAGAGGAGAATATAGCAAAGACCAAGGAGCTTGTCGAGATAACCGGTAAGCTCGGACTGTCCCTCGAGGCAGAGGTCGGAGCAATCGGCGGTGAGGAAGACGGCGTTATCGGCGGCGGAGAAGTCGCAGACCCCAAGGAGTGCAAGATGATAGCCGACCTCGGAGTTACCATGCTCGCAGCGGGCATCGGAAACATCCACGGCAAGTACCCCGCAAACTGGAAGGGACTTTCCTTTGACACCCTCGCAGCAATTCAGGAATTAACGGGCACGATGCCTCTCGTTCTTCACGGCGGCACGGGCATTCCCGCGGATATGATAAAGAAAGCCATCTCGCTCGGCGTTTCCAAGATAAACGTAAATACCGAGTGCCAGCTCGCATTTGCAGAGGCAACACGCAAGTACATCGAGGCAGGCAAGGATCTCGAGGGCAAGGGCTTTGACCCCCGCAAGCTGCTCGCTCCCGGCACGGAGGCTATAAAGGCAACCGTAAAGGAAAAGATGGAGCTCTTCGGCTCTGTCGGCAAGGCTTAATCGCGAAAAAAGCAATCCGTCGGTATATTCCGACACAAAAGAACCGCAGGTGCCGACCTGCGGTTTTATTTATACTATATACTTCCCGATAAACGGTATGCGCGAGAGCACAAGCGACAGCACGAGGCTTACGGTATATGTCACGGCAAAGAGTGCCGCGACTGCGGGCAGAGGGGTGAGCGAGCCGACGGGCAGATAGCTTTGCACAACGGCGAGCGTCGCAACATGCAGGAGGTATATGCCGAGTGTTGCTCCGGATAACCGTCTGAGCGGTGCGGGGGATACGCGGTCGCTGCCTTTCTTATCAAAGAGCGCGCGCACAAGTACAAAAATCGCGGATGCCGAGGCATAGTGAACTATAGAATAGCCGTAATTGAACGGAAAAGACAGCCCGTCCGCACCGGACGCGGCAACCGTGGAATAAACGCACAGACCTGCCCCGAGTACGCCGCAGGCATAGAAAGCACATCGCGCACCCACGTGAAATTTACGCCGGGAGAGAATATACCCGAGCAGGAAAAATCCGAGATATCCGTTTGCGAGCGGATCGAAAAAGTAGAGATATACAGGCAGTACCGTATTAAAAAACGGACGCAGCGTCGAGCAGAAAGCGACAATAATTAGGAGTATTACCGTCTCGCACTCCGAGCAGCGTGCAAGCGCTTTCTTCAAAAAAGGTGCTGTAAGATAAATTCCGACGAGAGTATAAAGATACCAGATATGATATTCCGTGCCGTTATTTAACATACGGTCGATAAGCACACGCAGACTGAAATCCTCCTGCCCGTAAAAGAAAAGGAAATCATATAAATAGTAAAAAATATCCCAGCATACGATAAGCACGAGCACGGGCGGTATTTTCCTGCGGTAAAAGGCAAGGGTGCCCTCCGTTTCGTCACGGGAGAGCAGCATAGCCCCGCTGAGCATGAAGAAAAGCGGAACTCCCGCGCGGCACGTTGCGTCAAGCGCGACGAAAAGCACCCACGAGCGCGCCCCCCAAAAAGCCGTACTCTTGACATACGGAGAAATACAGTGGAGCATTACCACCATAGCGGAGGCGATCATTCGCAGCACATCGCCGTAGGCAACAAATTTTCGTCCGACTTCCGTGCTTTTTCCATTCATATGACGCCTGTCTCCTCTTCAGTGTGCATTTGCCGTGCGCTCGGGTCGTAATCCGCGCACACACATCGGTTCTTACCCGACCCCTTTGCCTCATAGAGACATTTGTCGGCGCAGTTTATAATATCATCGGCGTTTGCGCCGGAGTCTTTCCCGGTGATACAGACACCCACGCTAACCGTTACGCTTAGCTCTTTCCCCTCGAATGAAATTTTGCTCCGCTCGACTGACGACCGTATCTGCTCTGCGGCAGCCGCGGGGTCGTGATCACACATCATCATGGCGAGAAACTCTTCCCCGCCCCATCTGCACAGCACGCAGTGCTCGCACAGTGCTGCCCGAACGGTCTGAGCGACGTGACGCAGCACCGCGTCTCCCGCTGCGTGACCGTATCGGTCATTGACCCTTTTGAAGTCGTCTATATCTATAATCAGCACGGAGGCTTTCGCACTGCCACAATCTGCTTTCCCGAGAAAATTCAAGCCGCCGTATCTGTTATAAAGTCCCGTGAGCGCATCGTGAAGGCTGAGGTCGCGGTACTTCTCACGTGCGGCCAACAGCTGCCTGTTCGTCTCGATTCGCACGAACTCCATGAGCAGAGCTATAAGGAACATCGCAAAATATAAAAAGGGGAATCGCATCATAAATGTCGGACCGTAGTCATACCACAGCAGTCCCCTGCCCGTAGGCGTCCAGAAGAGAAATATTATCATGGCAAGAGTAAAGGCGGAAAAAACGCTGCCGAACTTTAAGCCGAAAACAAGCAGGGCAAAGGAAGGTATAAGACAAGCCCACAGCGTGCTGAAGCCGCTGGGCTGCCCGCTTATGTAAAAGATAGCTATAAGTACCGTCGACTCGACGGTAAAGAGTATGTATATGGGCATGGCGCTGCTCCTGTAAATGTGCAGCATGAATAAATTGAATGCGCACAACGCGCAGAAAGCTAACGTGGAAAAAATAAGCAGACTTTCTGCCGTGAATATATTAATCACCGACATGAAAAGGGACACGGTGCACAGCGCCACATTCACCACCGCGAACATCATTCTGCGGCGCGAAGCGTCGTCTCCTACCGACATGCGTACGCGCTCCGTTATTGCCCTTATCACCTGGGACGTCCTATTCATACGTAATCCTTCTCTCTTTTTTCTCGTCTGTCTATTGTCTGTAAAAACAAAAGAAATGTAAATAATAGCACCGACCGCGAGCAGAATCAACTGCAAGATACTTCCCGCGGCAAAGCCGGTCGCCTGACAGCCGCTGATAATAAGGGGCGTCGTCCAATGCTCTGCGGGGTCATTTATCTGCGGCGCTGTTCCCGCGGACCGGGAAAATTGCGAAGAGTGAGCGCACACGCACCTATCATAAAGGCGGGTAACGGATATAAGCTTACCGAATGCGCGCTCTATCGTCGCGGAAAAAGTACGTCGGCTAAGGCTCTTATATTCCGTAAAACCTCTCAATACTTCTCTTCATCCTTTTGCGCGTGCCGCTTTCTTTTTTCCATACAATCAACACAGCAGCCGTGCGTCATACATAATTGTCATGGTATATTGTACCACATCTGCACCGTTTTTTCAATGGGCAATCTTACCATACAGTTTTTCCGAAAAGAACCGTACACAAAGCTTCAAAAAACGAGTAGACAACAAGCGTTTCCCGAGCGATAACGATTATAAGCTACAGCACATCATATACAATAGCTCTTGTGAAAGAGCAGCATATAAAAATCCCGCGCAATTGCGGCAGAGCCGTGATTGCGCGGGAATAAATGCTGTTTTATTTTGTCTCAAAAGCCTTTTTGCCCTTAAGCATTATCCATATGTTCGTGGAAAGGAAGACGGATGAATAGAGACCCGCAATGACACCGACGATTATCGGCAGCGAGAACTGCTTTATCGACGTAGGACCGAGCAGGCAGATAAGCCCGATGGTGAAGAGCGTCGTGAGTGTCGTATTTATGCTGCGCGTGACGGTCTGATTTACCGCGAGGTTAGCGCTCTCCGCGAACGACATTTTCTTATTGCCCTTGACGTTCTCACGTACACGGTCAAAGATTATGATGGTCGCATTGATGGAGTAACCGACTATCGTCAGCACCGCCGCAATCATATTCGAATCCATGGGTATGCCGAGCATAGTGTATGCCGAGAGCATGATAAGTACGTCATGTATAAGGCATATGACAGCCGCAATGCCCGAGCGCCAGTTGAATCGGAACATGATGTATAAGAGCATGAGCGCAACGGCAATCAGTATACCCTTAACAGCCTTGTCCTTAAGGTCGCGGCTGACCGAACCGGAGGTCGACGAATACTCGCACTCGTCGTCATTTATCGTATACTTCTCCGCGACGGCTTTCTTTATTTTATCCTGCTGTTCTGCGGTGAGTACGGTCCCGTTATTCACGGTAACAGAGCCGTCCTCGGAATTTTTAACGACGTCCGCGTCGTTTATCCCCTCGGCGGTATAGATTGCCTTGATATCCGAGAGAACGGAGTCGTTTACCGCGACGGCCTTGTCCCCGTCGTTCTTTTCGCGCAGGACGAACGACATCTGCGTTCCTCCCGTAAAATCTCTGCCGAGGTTAAACCCGCGAACAAAGAATGATACAACGCCCGCTAAAATCACGACTATTGAAATCGCAAAGAAAATCATGCGGCGTCCGACAAAATCAAAATTTTTCATTTGCTCTCTGCCTCCTTTACCTTAGCTCCGTAGAGTGAGGGAGAGGTCACTCCCATGCCGACAAGGCGCTTGATAAAGAACCTCGTTACCAATATAGCCGTGATAAGCGAGATTGCAACGCCGATACCGAGAGTAAGGGCAAATCCGCGAACCGAGCCCGTACCGAAGAAATAGAGCACGAAAGCAGCTATAAGCGTGGTAATATTTGAGTCGATGACGGCAGCCATGGCATTCTTAAAGCCCGACTTTATCGCGCCGGCAGCGCTCTTGCCCGCTCTCAGTTCCTCCTTGATACGCTCGAATATGACTACATTCGCGTCGACTGCCATACCGACGGCGAGCACGATACCCGCGATACCCGCAAGCGACAGGTTAACATTAAAGAGTCGGATGGCATATCCCGTGAAGCCCATATAAGCGAGCAGCGAGAGGTCAGCCATGAGTCCGGGCAGACGGTATATAACAGCCATGAATATCATGACGAGCAGTACGCCGATGCCGCCCGCGATAAGGCACTTCTCAAGCGCGTCTGCACCGAGGGTCGCCTGAACACCCGAGAAATCGGCTACGTTAAGGCCGAAAGGAAGTGCGCCCGCGTTTATAACGCTCGCATAGTAGTTAGCGGTCTTTTCATCGAACTGACCCGTGATTACCACATCGCTCGTGTTGAGCTTCTGCGAAACGCTCGGGGAGGTAACAGTCTCACCGTCAAGCTTTATGGATATAGTCTTCTCGGACGAATAGCCCGCGATAGCGGCGGTGGCTTCGGAGAATTTCGTTACCGCATCGTCATTGAGAGAGAGGGAAACATACCATTGGCTGTAGCCCTGACCCGTTGCGTCGCCGTACACGGCCTGTGCGCTCTTGACGTCAGCACCCGTGAGGATACTCTCGATGTTATTTGCCTTCTGATAAGTCTCGTTCTCAAAGGTCAGCTCTGCGGTCGCCCCCATCTGGTCGACCGTATCCTGCTCCGGCACTGCGCCCGGAATTTCGACTATTATCTGGCAGGGGATGACCGAGCTTGACTCCGAGTGAACGGTCGCCTCGGAGTAACCGAGGTTGTCGAGTCTCACCTGCAGGCGCGCAATCGCCGCGTCAATCTCGCCGTCCGTCGGCTCGTAATCGTCCGTCGGTGTGTAAACTATCCTTGCCCCGCCCGCGATATCAAGACCGAGGGTGACTGCATCCTTGTCGAAGCAGCCGTCATATACCTCACCCAGCCCGAAAGCCGCAGTGTATACAAGACCCGCAATTATGATAACGGCAAGAACGAAAGCAACGATGTTTTGTCCTTTTGTTTTCATTTTTTACCTCTGTATATTATAGTTTTTTTATGTCTTATAAAGGATAAGGGATATCACAGCCCGTCGGGGTCGCCCGCAGTCATGCGGCAAAGCAGGCAGAAGAGCCGTTTGCACGCGTGGACGCCCATGTCGTGCGCAGTGCTCCTCATACCGACGGAGAAATCCTGTGCACCGGACGCCCCGTATAATGCCGCGCACTCCGTGCTTTGCATACCCGCGGCATCGGGCAGTTCGCACTTAACGGAGGGAGCGCACATGACGGGCGCGCCCGCGCTCACGGCGGTCGACGTCTCCGCTCCGTGCCTCTCGCCCGCTCCCGTACAAAATGCGAGACAGCCGAGCGTCAGGACGCACGCAAGCAGCGCACAGAAAAAACGAACGGGTTTCATTTTATTTACCCGCGGCATCGAGCAGCTTAGTAATGCAGGCGAGCCTTACGCAAAGGCAGAGTATATTCACGGCGAGGGTAAGATTTTCCTCGGTCGGATATGTAGGAGCGATACGCAGGTTTCTGTCGCGCGGGTCAATACCGTAAGGGAATGTCGCACCGACGGTCGTCAGCTTAACTCCCGCGCCGTCCGCGAGGTCAAAGACCTTTGTGGCGCAGCCGTCAAGGACATTGAGGGATATAAAGTACCCTCCGCGCGGTTTCGTCCAATCGGCAATGCCGAGCCCGCCCAGCTCACGCTCAAAGGCATCTAAAACTATCTCGAACTTCGGCCTGATAAGCTCCGCGTGCTTTTTCATATGGGCTCTTACGCCGTCCGCGTCGCGGAAGAACTTTACGTGTCTCATCATATTGAGCTTGTCCGCGCCTATGGTCTGTACGGAGAGAATGCTCTTTATCTGATTTATATTATTCGTGCTCGCCGCCATCACGGCAACGCCCGAGCCGGGGAATGTTATCTTCGACGTTGATGCAAAAATAAATACCTTGTCTGCATTGCCCGCAAGCTCCGCTTCGTTGAAGAGATTGAGCAATTTGTCGTCCTCGTCGTAGAGCGAGTGAACCATATATGCGTTGTCCCAGAATATTCTGAAGTCGGGGGCTGCGGTCTTAAGTCTCGCGAAACGGCGTACCGTCTCGTCGGAGTAGGTGATTCCCTCGGGGTTTGAGTACTTCGGCACGCACCATACGCCCTTTATCGAGCTGTCGGAGGCGGCGAGGCGCTCTATCATATCCATATCCGGTCCTGTCGGGGTCATGGGCACGTTTATCATCTCTATGCCGAGCGACTCGCATATGGCAAAGTGCCTGTCATAGCCGGGGCAGGGGCAGAGAAATCTGACCTTCTCCTCCCTGCACCACGGGCGGGGCGAGCCGTAAACGCCGTAAAGCATCGCGCGCGCCATCGTGTCGTACATTATATTTAAGGAAGAGTTTCCGAGAACTATTATATTTCCCGGCTGTATTGACATAAGGTCGGCGAAAATTCTCTTCGCCTCGGGAATTCCGTCGAGCAGCCCGTAGTTGCGGCAGTCTATGCCCGCCTCGGAGATACAGTCCTCGGGTGTGTTTATCACCCCGAGCATCTCCTGCGAGAGGTCAATCTGCGCTGTGTCCGGCTTGCCGCGCGACATATCGAGGGCAAGCCCCTTGTCAACGTATTTTCTGTATTGCTTTATTACCTTTGCCTGCTCCTCGCGCAGGGCATCGTATGACATTTCGGTATATTTCATGATTAAAACTCCGCATTTCCCGCGGTTCTCGGGTAAGCCTCGACATCGCGTATATTCGTCATGCCCGTAACATACATGACAAGTCTCTCAAATCCGAGTCCGAAGCCGGCGTGCTTTGTGCCGCCGTACTTACGCAGCTCGGTGTAAAATTCGTATGAAGCGGGATCGAGCCCGAAGCGCGCATACGCCTCCTCGAGTCTGTCGATTCTCTCCTCCCTCTGCGAGCCGCCGATAAGCTCTCCGACTCCGGGAACAAGCAGGTCGACCGCAGCTACGGTCTTACCGTCGTCATTCTGACGCATGTAGAAAGCCTTTATCTCTTTCGGCCAATCCGTGACGAATACGGGTCGTCCGAACACCTTCTCGGTAAGATATCTCTCGTGCTCGGTCGCAAGGTCGCAGCCCCAGCCGACCGGATATTCAAATTTTTCTCCGCTGCCCTCGAGCAGCTCCATCGCGTGTGCATAGGTGCAGCGTGCAAAGTCGCTGTCGACTATTCCCTGCAGTCTTTCGATAAGCCCCTTGTCTATCATGGAGTCAAAGAACTCAAGCTCGGCGCGGCAGGTCTTGAAGAGGTGACGAATGATATGCTTGAGCATATCCTCCGCTACGCACATATCGTCCTCGAGGTCGGCGAAAGCCATCTCAGGCTCAATCATCCAGAATTCAGCCGCATGTCTCGGCGTATTTGAATTCTCCGCGCGGAACGTCGGACCGAACGTGTATATATTAGCAAAAGCCATGGCGAAGGTCTCGCCCGCGAGCTGACCCGAGACGGTGAGCATTGCGCTCTTGCCGAAGAAGTCCTTTGAATAATCGACCTCTCCGTCCTCGGTAAGCGGCACATTCGCGGGGTCTATGGTCGTCACGCGGAACATCTCGCCCGCACCCTCGCAGTCGCTCGTCGTGATTATCGGCGTGTGCGCGTAGACAAATCCGCGCGAATGGAAAAACTCATGTATCGCGAAAGCGCATTCGCTGCGCACGCGGAAAACGGCATTGAACGTATTTGTACGCATACGCAGATGAGGAATCGTGCGCAGGTACTCAAAAGAATGACGCTTCTTCTGCAGCGGATAGTCCGGGGAGCTTTCGCCCTCGACCTCTACCTTGCAGGCGTGTATTTCAAAAGGCTGCTTTGCCTCGGGTGTGAGGACGAGCGTCCCCGTGCACACGAGCGCCGCACCGACATTCTGCGAGGAAATTTCTTCATAATTATTTATATTATCCGCCTCACACACGACCTGCAGCGTCTTAAAGCAGCTGCCGTCATTCAGTGACAAAAAGCCGAATTTATTGCTTGCCCTGACAGAGCGCAGCCATCCGGCAACGGTTATCTCGCACCCCGAGTATTTCTCCGGCTCGGCATACAGTTTTGCGATTTCTGTTCTTTTCATGTTCATCGCCCTTCCGAAAAATAAATATACACTTTATTATACTATACCCGCGCCGTCTTTTCAAGTATTTTCCGTCAAAAGGCGTTCAAAAATGCGAGCTTTCCCGAAAAAGGCTCGTGCCGCTTTCCCCAGCGGGAAAGCGGCACTTATTCAGAATATTTCTTTTATCATCCGCTCGAGTCCGCGCACATTTTCCTCAAGATTTTCATAATCGTTCGGAATAAATGCGTCATAAAGCTTAACGGACGGGCAGGCGGGTGCGTCGAGCCATTTTCTCAAGAGCTCTCGCGGGAAGTACGATATACCTATCGTATTATTGAGAAAGCTCATCCGCCTTACCGTCTCGCCTGTCACCTCGCGTAGGTCGGGCGTCCCGCTTGTTCTCCTGAGCACGAGCACAGCGGCGATATCCCGGCTCTCCTCCTCACCGTCAAATACTCCGTATCTTTTTCCCACCGCATTAAAGCAGTCGGTCAGCATTATCGCATTCTTTCGGGAAAATTTCACCGTGCTTTCTGTCATCTTTATGAGATTGTGCGGTTTATATCCCCTGCCGTCGTCGGAAATCAGAAGTGAGTCGTCCGAGAAGAGTCTGAAGTCTCCGCCGTCAAGGATTGAGGTCACTGTGCTTTTGCCCACGCCCTTTTCTCCCGCAAGGCATATGAGCTTCTCTTTGTACGTCATGGCGCAGCAATGCAGAAGTCTCAGGGAACGCACGGCGAAAAAGATTGAAAACGGGATATTAAAAAGCGTTGAGAAAAATCCGTTATAATCCTCCGCCGTGCATTCCATCAAGCCTCTCTCCGGAAAAATCCGATAGTCGGCGAGCATCCCGAGATTTACGCGGTATACGCCGTCGTCCTCGAGGACGCGTATATCATAGGACTTTTGCACCGCGCCGTACTCTACGCGTATGGATAAATCCTCGGGCGCAGCGTCGGTCTCCGCGAGCAGCGTCAGCGGGACATTCGTCTTAACGGTAAGCCCGTATATGCGGTAATAATATTCTTCCATATTATTTGTAATGCTTCGCCTGTACCTCGTACATCTCGGCATAGCGGCTGTTGCTCTTCATCAGCGCGTCGTGCGAGTCAAAGCCCGAGACGGTATTTCCGTCGATGAAGATAACTTTATCGGCGTACTTCGCGGCTGACAGTCTGTGGGAGATGTAGAATACCGTCCTGCCCTGCGCCGCCTTACGGAATGCGCTGAGCAGCTGATCCTCGGCAAAGGCATCGAGCGCGCTCGACGGCTCGTCGAGAATAAATATCGGGGTGTTGCGGTAAAGAGCCTTGGCAAGGGCGACCTTCTGCAATTCGCCTCCCGAGAGATAAACGCCGTCCTCGTCAAACGATTTACCGAGGCATGTATTTACTCCTTTCGGCAGGCTCTCAATCTTCTCGTAAACCCCCGCCTTTTCGAGGCAGTCGCGTATCTTCTCCGCGTTTTCCTCGTCGCCCGCCTTGTAGTCATCCATGGCGACATTTTCCGCTACCGAGTAGTCGTATATTTTATAGTCCTGGAAAACGCAGCTGAAGAGCGCGCGGTAATCCTTATAGTAGTAGTCCCTTATGTCATTCCCGTCGAGGGCAATGCTGCCGGATATAGGGTCGTAAAGTCTGCATAACAGGTTCGCGAATGTACTCTTGCCCGCTCCGTTCGCACCCACTATGACATAAAATTTATTAAGCTCAAGGTGTAGATTTACATCGCGCAGCACCATATAGTCGCTGCCGGGATATGAGAACGACAGATTTCTTATATCCATAGCGGACATACCGACGATTCCGGGCAGACGCGTCTTGCTCCCGTCCTCGACCGCGATGACATTCTCAAGCTCCATATATTTTTTGAAAGACTCAATATATATCGCGTTGTCGCCTATTTCCATTACGGTGCTTATAATATCGGTAACAGATGATGAAAATGTACGTATCGCCGAAAAGAACATAGTAAAGTCAGCATACGTCATGCCTCCGAATACCATCTGCCATGCGAGATAAATATACAGCACAGCCTCCTCGATATTATTCATAAGTCCGTCGAAAAATCCGTAAAATCCGTTCGCAATCGTTGCACCGCGCCACATTTTTTCTTTCTTTTCGCATACGGCTTTATATTTACGGATAACCCACGGATAGGCGTTATTTATTCTCATCTCGCTTGCATAGCCGTGGTCGAAGAGAAGTCCCATGCAGTATACACTCTCTTTATTCGTCCGCGCGTCCTCTTTCCACGTCCGATAAAGGCGCAGCTTGCTCACGACGGTAGTCGATATTCTTATAGCAGCTATTATGAGGACAATGACTATAATATAAGCCTCGACCGATGAGAGCACGGCTATGAGGGAGAAAATCGTCAGAAATTTTGAGAAAAGCGAGAAAGCCGAATCAAGCACAATATTGCATCTGTTTGATTGGGTCGCACCCCTCGCCTCCTGATACAGCGTGCGCACATCGGGAGAGTCATAGATCGCCATATCGAGAGTACAGGTTTTTTCAAATGTCTCAAACCACATATTCACCTTTATACGTGAATAAACTGACATGGTAGATGTATCTATAACCCTATTGAAAATAAGTATCGCCAGCTGAGCGCCTATTATTGCGGCTATATATTTTAACGACATAGGGAAGTCAAGATCGGTCAGGCTCTGAACAAATTGTCTCGACAGATAAACGGTAAGAGTAGGAGCAAGTCCGGCGACAACAGCGCTCAAAAAGGTCGTAAAAAAGAGCATCTTGCTGCACCGCCACATTCTTGCTATCATATATTTTTGCACAGAAAGTATTCTCTTTAGCATTGTTTTCCTCACTTTGATACAGAATAGTTTGTTATCTTCAGGATGTGCAGCAGGAGTTTGCACTCCTGCTGCATTTGCGGATGGGTTAGCTGCATCTGCAGTTGCAATCTCTGCCGCCGGGTTGACCATGCTCGCCGTTCTTGCAATCGCAGTTACAGTTTGAGCCGCCGGCTGCTGCGGAAACAGCATAAGTCCCTACAACATCATGTAACAGTTCCATGTATAATCTCCTTTCCAAGGCGCTGCTTTTTTTAGCAGTAAGCCTTTAATGTTTCAATAACATCTACTTCTCGGAGCGCTTTATCGCACCTAAAGCAGTTATTGACCAAATCAATGGGACATCTCTTGCCCATGCAAAGAGGGAGTATTTTACAGTCCTTGCAATCATCACGTGTCATAAAGTCTCTGTACACCCACTTTGAGTTTTCGATTACATTTAAGGTTGTACTTCCGTCCTCGTTTAACTGACCTATTTGATTTCCGGGATAATCAAGCAAATGAGAACATTTTTTCAACTCTCCTCCGAAGTCCACTACAAAATAATTCGGCAGCGAGGCTCTGCATATCAGGCTGCACGGATTTTTAAATGCCGTCGCACTTCTGAGCCCGCGGCTCTTTATCATTTTTGCTATCTGTGAATCGGATACGATTTTCTCCACACCCCTTATAACGGTCGGCGTGTTGACATTTCCGTGGTCTTTTATCGTCTCGTAATACAATTCTATTCTTTCGTCAAAGAGGTTGTCTTTTACGAAATCATAAAATTCCTCAAGCTTTTCAAAAACTTCATAATTGAAATTAGACCTCAATGATATGTAAAAATCAAAATCGGTTTTTGTAGTCTCAATAAGGTTATAGACTATCCTGTCCCAAGTAGGTTTCCCTGTTTTCAGATATCTTGTCTTATTATGACTCTCCGCCATTCCATCAAGAGTAATCTGATAATCAAGGCAACGCAGTTCGCACAGAGTTTTAAATCTGTCCGGACTGAGCAGGTATGCGTTCGTTGTCATACCGCAATTATAATTAAAACCCAATTCCGACGATATTTCCGCGAGCTGCTTCAGGAAATAAACAATGTTGTTATATTCAAGCAGCGGCTCGCCGCCGAAGAATGAAATCGTAACCGAAGAATAGTCCTTTCTGGCAACCGATTGCTTTATATACTTTATCGCGCTGTCGTATACGCTCTGCGGCATTCTTTTGTTTTCGTGCTTTTGCCCACAGTATGCACAATCAAAGTTGCAGTCACGGGTGACAATCATCATAAGATGAAGATTAGAATTTCTTATGAGCTCTTCTTCGCACATTGAACGTATGTACAGCAGCTCATCGGAATCGATATCTACAAGTATCATCTTTTTGTAAAGTAATTCCGTGAGCTCGTCATCTGAATTATACACTATTTCGTCAGAAATTGCAATAGCTTTGGCGCGTTCTGTATATTTTGGCTGATTGCACAAAACTGCTGCGCCTGTCAACGTACTGTAAATCAGATAATTTCCGTTGTCGAGCAATTCGAAAAAAGAATAGTAGCTTTTACGAAGTCTTTTGGTTTCTGCATTCATGGTTTTTTTATCCTTTCTATACCCGTTTTATCACGGGATAATTACTTACTCCGTTCCATGCGTCGCCGTCCGTGACAAACGAGAGCGCACAGCCGCCGTCATCCGTCTGAAAGCAGGCGATAACATTAAAGTATATATCCCCGCCGTCCTGCGCGTGCAGCAGTGCGAGCGGTATGCCGACATTCGCGCGGCAGTGACCGCCGTCCGCCTCAAGCTCGCTTATGATACCGTCTCCGAACGCCTCCGGCTCTTTTACGCAGTTAAGAACATCAAGGCTCATACGCCCGTCCGCCTCTCGTGTGAAAAAGCAGGTGGGCTTTATATACGAGTACCTCTCCCCCGCCGCCGCGAGCACTAAAGTAATATTGTCAGCCTCCGCACCGTCCGATATAACCTTTGTCATCTGCGCGCGGTCGGCAAAGCGCACGTCGTGCTCAATGTCAAACGTAAAGAAAAGCATACCGTCCTTTATGAGAAAGTCAAAGCTCAGAGGATTTTGCTCTTCTTCGGGCAGCTCCCCCGCGATAACATTTTCTCTTCCGAGTGAGAAGTGCACAGCATCGGTGCTTCCGACCGTGTATACGGTACGGACGCTCCCGCATTTTTCGGCTTTTGCGGTCAGATAGCGCAAGACCGCCCGGTCAAAGCTCTCGTCACGATGCTGCAGTGCAATGCGCGCTATGACGTAATCATCCGATAAGTCGGAGGACGCCGGGCAGATATTCATAATCTTATCCGGCATTATGCCGTGAAAAACATCGTCTGCCTCTTTGATAAAAAGCTCAAAATCCGGTTCATCCGCCGCCTGAGAGAGCATATCGGCGGCACGGTCAAGGTCTATCCTATCGCCGTATTTTTTGAGAAGCAGTGCTATATCGCACATATGCATAAGGTCGTTCACGGGCTTCCGCACGTAAAGGCGTCTGATAAATGACAGATTTTTATACTTGCCGCCCTTTTTCGAGTGAACAAAGCCGTGCAGCACGAGAAGTACAAAGAGGTCGGTATAGTCAAGCACCTGTACTTCTCTTTCGCAGACAGTTACATTCCGCAGGCGCGAAAAGTCGGGGGAAAACTCAAGCCCGTCCCCGGGATGAAAGAAGTGTGAATGCAGCTCTATCGGTATACGGTTTCGAGTCACGGTGGTATGATGACCGTCGTACTCCTCCGTCACCTCGTACCCCGCCTCGCCGAGCACCTTACACGCGCGCTCGAGCGCCCCGCCGACATAAATATCCATATCTCCGAAGGGACGCATACGCACGTCCCCGTACAGTTCAAGTGCCGTCGTAACACCCTTGAAATGCACGGGAGATATACCCGCCCCGCGCAGCAGAGGCTCGGTCTCGGCGAGCGTTTTCGCCGCTATGTTAAATCTCAATTTGCGTGCAAAAAGCTCAGCACCGCAAAGCCCGTCGAAAAGCCCGTCTATGCGGTTAAAACGCATAAAACGCTCTCTTTCGTCGAAAAAAACTCTGCGGTGCATATACTCGTCAAGATATTCGGCAAGCATTTTGAATGTGTCCATTATGTTTTGACCTGTCAGACTATATATAGGTACGTATCATCTCGGCAATATCGACGTAACCGTCTCTGAGAAACTCAAAGGAATCGGGCAGCGTCAGCTCAAGTATCGGAACACACTCAAGCAGCTTTGCGAAATAGTCCGAGCGTATTATCGATTTCAGGATATACGGCGGAAGGAATGCCGCACCGACACAGTTGTTGAGCAGTGCGCCGAAGCGTGCAGTCCCCGCGTCAATACGAACTATCCCGGCACGCTCCCCGCTGCGCCGCAGACAAACTATCGCGCCGAGCTTGCCCGGAGTGCCGGGGCGAATGCTCTTTAAGCCAAGCTCCGTGCAGCTCAGGTGCGCTTTATTCTGCACGGTTTTAGGTGCGGCATTATACAGGCTCTCCGTCTGCTCTCCGTGCCCGCACGCAGATGCGTGCGTAAGTCTGAGAGTATTTGACGCCGAATAGCAGTTTATTCCGCCCGAGGGATTCTCAAGATACAGCGTATCGTCGGAGAAAACGGGGAAAACTCTCCCTAGATAGCTTACAAGAGAAGTTTTTCCCGTTCCCTTTTCTGCACAAAATGCGACGACCTTTCCGTCCATTTCAACAGATGATGAATGGAGGATAAGCTCTCCCTTGTAGCCCGCCAGCACGGAAGCCGGCAGGCTGCAAAGAGTAGAACGTATCTGCTCGGGATAATCGTACCTTACGTGCATCCTGTTTTCCGCAGGATATATATAATAGGAAGCAATCGGAGAAAGAATACGGTATTCCTCAGAGGAATGCTCGTATATATTCTCCCGTTCCTCGGGATTGCCGCTCTCCGATGTCAGCACTATATCGACGCGTTCATCCGATTTCTCGCCGCCTATGTCAATATCGCATCCGATACGGTATTTATAGAAAGGCATGACGAAGCTTTCATTCCTCATACCGCTCCCCTTCCTTTTGCGCCTGGTAGAATGCAGCCTGAGACATGAACATTTCACGGTAGAACGGGTCGCTCTCCATGAGCGC
>CAKSEI010000012.1 GCA_934446285.1 uncultured Eubacteriales bacterium
CCCTCTTTATCTGCGGCAGATACTGCTCAATATATGTGAGAATGCCGTAAAATACACGGGCAGGGGCGGCAGAGTCAGCATGAGCTGCCGCCCGGTGTCCGAGAGCGGCGACGGGATAGTATACGAATTCTCGTGTTCAGACACTGGTATAGGCATGGGCGAGAAATTCAAGGAGCATATGTTCGATCCGTTCGCTCAGGAGAATATAGATGCCCGCTCGAAGTATCAGGGCTCGGGGCTGGGACTTGCCATAGTGAAAAAGCTGACCGATGCCATGGGCGGCAGCATTGATGTCGACAGCAAAAAGGGCAAGGGTACTACATTCCGCGTGAGACTGCCTTTTGTGAAGGATTTGTCGGACGCGCGTGAGGCGGATGCGCGCGGGGAGATAATTCCCGAGGAGCACGCATTAAACGTCCTTGCTGCGGAGGATAACGAGCTGAATATGGAGATAACGGAGTTTCTCTTAAAGCGGCACGGCATGACCGTGACAAAAGCCGCGGACGGCGCGGAGGCGCTCGATATCTTTACCCGCTCACGTGTCGGAGAGTTTGACCTTATACTCATGGACATAATGATGCCGCATATGGACGGAAATGCCGCAGCGTCGGCGATACGCGCTCTCGACCGTCCGGACGCACGCACAGTGCCGATAATAGCCATGTCGGCAAACTCTTTCGATGACGATATAAAAGAAAGCCTGCGTGCGGGCATGAACGCTCATGTGCCGAAGCCCATAGATGAGCGCACTCTCATCGGGACGGTACGCCGCCTGACGGGTCAGGATACCTGACGGCACGTAAAAAACGCAAATACCCCGCCGCATACGGCTTCAGCGTCGATTACGCGATTGCTTTTCATACGGCGGTGTGTTATAATATAAGCGGTAGATAATTGTTTTTCCCGAAAGGTCGTTTTCCCGATGAATTTGCTGCATATGAAATATGCCATGGCGGTAGCCGAGACTAAATCAATAAACAAGGCGGCGGAAGAATTGCTCGTCGGCGCACCCGCACTCAGCCGCGCGATAAAGGAGCTTGAGAGCAGCCTCGGCGTGACACTTTTCGAACGCAGTGCAAAGGGTATGTTCTTAACTCCCGACGGCGAGATTTTTATTTCCTACGCAAAAAAAGCACTCAAGCAGATAGACGATATAGAGGCGGTATTTAAGAACGGTACGGCTAAGCGCAAACGCTTTTCCGTTGCCGCTCCGCGGGCAGCGTATATTTCCTCCGCTTTTGCGGAGTTTACGAAAAAGCTCGACCCGTCGACCGAGGCTGAGCTTATATATAACGAGACCAACGCATATAACGCGATAAACAGCATAATCAAGGACGAATACCGTCTCGGCATAATCCGATACAGGGACAAGAACGATAAGCACTTTAAGGTTCTGCTTGACGACAAGAATATGACTTGCGACCTTTTGGCGGAGTTCCGCAGCGTCATACTTGTCAGTGAGAAAAGCCCGCTTGCATCGTCGGATGAGATTACCGCCGAGGACCTGCACGGATACGCAGAGGTGGTTTATCCCGACCCGTATATCCCGTCGCAGTCGGCGTCCGAGGCGCGCGTGGCAAAGGGACTTGTCGGTTCGGGCAGCAGGATATACGTTTTCGATCACGGCAGCGCGCTTGAGCTGCTGTCGGAAAATTCGAATACATATATGTGGGCAGCTCCGATTCCGCAGACGCTCTACGGCCGCTACGGCATTGTGAAAAAAAGCTCCGCCGAGGGCAGAGTGTACAGAGACGTGCTCGTGCACCGCTCGGACTACAGCCTCTCCGCTCTTGACAAGATGTTTATAGAGGAGCTTGTAAAGTCAAAGCACAGAGTCTTTTCGTAAAGGAGAAAAAACATGAAATGGATGATAGCCTCGGACATACACGGCAGCGCGTATTACTGCGAAAAAATGAGCGAGCGCTTTACTCTTGAGGGTGCGGACAGGCTTGTGCTGCTCGGAGACTTGCTCTATCACGGACCGCGCAACGACCTGCCGAGCAACTACGCGCCGAAGAGTGTGATAAAAATACTCAACGGTATGAAAGAGTCGCTCCTATGCGTGCGCGGCAACTGCGACTGCGAGGTCGACGCGATGGTACTTGACTTCCCCATGCTTGCGGATTATGCAATCATAGAGACCGGCGGCAAGCTTATTTATCTCACTCACGGGCACATATATAATGAAGACAATCCTCTGCCAATGATGCGGGGGGACGTTCTTATTCACGGTCACACCCATGTGCCTCTGTGCGAAGAGCGCGGCGGGAGGATATTCATGAATCCCGGCTCGCTATCTATTCCGAAGGAGAATTCGCCTCACGGCTATATGACCCTTGAGGACGGACTTTTCCTCTGGAAAGACATTGACGGGGCGGAATATAAAAGCTTTTCGCTTGCGTAATGTCGAATCGGGGCGAGGTATATCGATAAATGCAATACCGAATTGAGAAAGCGGCAATTCACAAAAGCGCCGACGTGTGATATTATTTACTCAGAAAGAAAAAAATCAATGCCGCACGGCATTCATATAGGAGGATTTATTATGGCACGTTTCACTTTACCGAGAGACTTATATCACGGAAAGGGTGCGCTTGAGGCGCTCAAAACCTTTGAGGGAAAGAAAGCAATCGTTTGCGTAGGCGGAGGCTCGATGAAGCGTTTCGGTTTCCTCGACCGCGCAGTTTCTTATCTTAAGGAAGCAGGCATGGAGGTTGAGCTTTTCGAGGGAATCGAGTCCGACCCGTCCGTCGAGACGGTCATGCGCGGCGCAGAGGCTATGCAGAAGTTTGAGCCGGACTGGATTATAGCTATGGGCGGAGGCTCGCCTATCGATGCAGCCAAGGCCATGTGGATCAAGTACGAGTATCCCGACATCACCTTTGAGGATATGTGCAAGGTATTCGGAATTCCGAAGCTCCGCAGAAAAGCTCATTTCTGCGCTATTTCCTCTACCTCCGGTACCGCTACCGAGGTTACCGCATTCTCCATTATCACCGATTACTCAAAGGGTATCAAGTATCCTATCGCCGACTTTGAGATAACGCCCGATGTGGCAATAGTCGACCCCGACCTTGCAGAGACAATGCCGAAGAAGCTTGTCGCTCACACGGGTATGGACGCAATGACCCATGCGATAGAGGCTTACGTTTCGACCGCTAACTGCGACTACACCGACCCGCTCGCAATCTTTGCGATAAAGATGATACAGTCCGACCTTGTCGACTCCTATAACGGAGATATGACCAAGCGTGACTCAATGCACAACGCACAGTGCCTTGCCGGCATGGCATTCTCGAATGCTCTGCTCGGAATAGTCCACTCCATGGCTCACAAGACGGGCGCAGCTTTTGCCGATTACGGCGCACACATTATTCACGGCGCTGCGAACGCAATGTATCTGCCTAAGGTTATCGCATTCAACGCAAAGGATGAGACGGCTAAGAAGCGTTACGGTGTTATCGCCGACTACATGGGTCTCGGCGGCAAGGATGATGACGAGAAGGTTGCACTGCTTATCAAATATCTGCGCGGTATGAACGACGCACTCAATATACCGCACTGCATAAAGAACTACGGCCCCGACAGCTATCCGTGCGAAAACGGATTTGTACCCGAGAATGTATTCCTCGAGAGACTGCCCGAGATAGCCAAGAACGCCATAGGCGATGCATGCACCGGCTCTAACCCGAGAATTCCGACTCAGGAGGAGATGGAGAAGCTGCTTAAGTGCTGCTACTACGACACCGAGGTCGATTTCTGATATAGACATAAGAGGGCGAACCCCCGAGCGATAAAAGCCCGCACTTACGGCGACCTTTGCATAAAGGCCGCCGTTTGCGGGATTACGGGAACGGGCGGAAATCCCTTTTTCAAAAACAGTAAAGGAAGAAAAACCAATGTTCAAAATTCTACACAAAAAGGTTCTCAATCCTACCGTCACGCAGATGGAGATAGAAGCGCCGCTCGTCGCGAAAAAGGCGAAGCCGGGTCAGTTTATAATCCTGAGAGTAAACGGCGACGGCGAGAGAATACCGCTTACCGTCGCGGGTACGAACCCGGATGAGGGCTCGGTAAAGATAATCTTCCAGATAGTCGGCGCGACGACCGAGCTGCTCGGACATAAGGAAGAGGGAGAGTACATAGAGGATTTTGTCGGTCCTCTCGGAGTCGCAACCCACACGGACGGCATAAAGCGAGTATGTATAATCGGCGGCGGCGTGGGATGCGCGATTGCCATGCCCGTAGCGCAGGAGTTTCACCGCCTCGGTGCGGAGGTCACGAGCATAATAGGTTTCAGAAACAAGGATTTGCTTATTCTTGAAGATGAGTTTAAGGCTTGCTCGGACAGGCTTACGGTCATGACAGACGACGGCTCGTATGCGCGTAAGGGAAACGTTACCGTACCGCTCAAGGAGATGCTCGATGCGGGCGAGAAATTTGACATGATAATCACAATAGGTCCGCTTATCATGATGAAATTCGTAGTTGCTGCGGCGAGACCCTACGGTGTGCCCGTCACGGTGTCCATGAACCCGATAATGATAGACGGCACGGGAATGTGCGGCGGATGCCGCCTTACCCTGCTCGAGGACGGCAAAAAGGTGACGAAGTTCGCCTGCGTCGACGGACCTGACTTCAACGGCTACGAGGTCGACTTTGACGAGGCTATGTCGCGCGGCAGAATGTATACGGATTTTGAAAGAAAAGCACACGAAGAGGTCTGCAATCTCTTTAAGAAAGCAAACGGAGGCAACTAAGATGGCGATAATACCGAATAAGCACGAGATGCCCACTCAGGCGCCTGAGGTGCGCGCTCACAATTTTCACGAGGTTGCCACGGGATATACCGAGCAGACAGCGATAGCCGAGGCGAACCGCTGCATATCCTGCAAGAACCGTCCGTGTGTTACGGGCTGCCCCGTCAATATCGAGATACCCGACTTTATATCAAAGATAAAGGACGGCGATTTCGAGGGCGCATATAAGATAATAACAAAATCATCGTCTCTGCCCGCGGTCTGCGGACGCGTATGTCCTCAGGAGAGCCAGTGCGAGAGCAAGTGTACTCTCGGCATAAAGTTCGAGCCGGTCGGGATAGGACGTCTCGAGAGATTTGTCGCCGACTACCATAACGAGCACAGCACCGAGCAGCCGCAGGCGCCCGCATCAAACGGGCACAGGGTCGCGGTGGTAGGCTCGGGTCCCTCGGGTCTTACCTGTGCGGGAGACCTTGCAAAAAAAGGCTATAAGGTATCGGTTTTCGAGGCTCTGCATACGGCGGGCGGTGTGCTTGTATACGGCATTCCCGAGTTCCGTCTGCCTAAGACCATTGTGGCAAAGGAAGTCGACACGCTGAAGTCGCTCGGCGTTGATCTTGAGACCAACGTCGTAATAGGCAAGACTCTTACTATAGATGAGCTTTTTGACATGGGCTACGAGGCTGTATTCGTAGGCTCGGGAGCGGGACTGCCGAACTTTATGGGCATACCCGGCGAGGCACTCAAGGGTGTGTATTCCGCGAATGAATTTCTCACTCGCTCGAACCTTATGAAGGCTTATAAGGAAGATCCCGTAACACCTATAATGAAGGGCGGAAAGGTTGCGGTCGTCGGCGGAGGAAACGTCGCCATGGACGCTGCGCGTACCGCTCTGCGCCTCGGTGCGGACAAGGTGTATATAGTATACCGCCGCTCAATGGACGAGCTGCCCGCGCGTAAGGAGGAGGTCGAGCATGCAGAGGAGGAGGGAATAGAATTCCGTCTGCTCTGCAACCCCGTCGAGATAGAGGGGTACAATAACCCGGACGATCCGCGCGATCCGAAGAACGGATTTGTCACGAGCATAAAGTGCATACGCATGGAGCTGGGCGAGCCGGATGAAAACGGCAGAAGAAGACCCGTGGAGATACCGGGCAGCGAGTTTACGCTCGATGTCGATACGGTAGTCATGTCCATAGGCACGTCTCCCAACCCGCTTATCAAGTCCACGACAAAGGGGCTTGAGGTCAACAGACGCGGAGGTATAATCGTAAACGAGGACGGACTCACCTCGCGCGAGGCGGTCTACGCCGGAGGCGACGCCGTCACGGGAGCTGCAACCGTTATATCGGCTATGGGCGCGGGAAAGACCGCTGCCCGCAGCATCGACGAATATCTGTCGGGCAAGGACGCTTAAGGGCGGCATAACGGCATAAAACAGCAGAAACGGCTGCGCTCGGTAGAAAATATTGAGCGCAGCCCTTTTGTTTTTGCACCTTTTTTAAAAAACACGTAAAAACTCTCTTATATTGCAAATTCAATTGAAAAAGCGTTAAAAATCTGATATAATAACAGGTGGATATAAAAATGGATAGCTGCGGTGTGAAACATACGGAGGTCTCAAAGGCGACCCTCGGACGCATACCTGTCTACATAAAATATCTGAGGGGGCTCTCTCCGTCCTGCAAGAGCGTATCGGCGACGAGTGTCGCACGCGAGCTGGGACTCGGCGAGGTTCAGGTGAGAAAAGACCTTGCTGCTCTTTGCGGCGGGGGCAGACCGCGCACGGGATACGTGCGCGGAGAGCTGCTGCACAGCCTTGAGGAGTACCTTGCGCGCGGAAAAGGCGATGCGATTATCGTCGGCGCAGGCAAGCTCGGCACGGCACTGCTTGACTATTCCGGCTTTGCCGACTACGGCTGCGAGGTTCTTGCCGCCTTTGACAGTAAGCTTAAAGAGCCTGAGGTGCTGCCGTCGGGCAAGACAGTATACCCGATGGACTCTCTCGATGACTTCTGCCGTGAGCACGAGGTGGGCATAGGCATTATCGCAGTACCGGCGAGCTCGGCTCAGAGCGTATTTGACACTCTGTATGCAAACGGAGTGAGGAATATATGGTGCTTTGCGCCGACGCGGCTGTATAAGCCGTCCGACGCGCTTGTACAGTATGAGAACCTTGCGCTGTCGCTTGCGCACTTGAAATCACAGATTGTATAAATGAATATAAAGAGAGGCGGAAAACTACAAATGAGCTTTGACCGAATTATCGCGCTGAGAAACAACAAAACGGTATACCGTGACGGAGAGCGCACGGTGAAAATTTTTGACAGAGGTTATCCCAAGACCGATGTGCTCAATGAGGCGCTTAATCAGGCGCGCGCCGAGACGCTCGGGTTGAGAGTGCCGAGAGTAGACGAGGTAACGGTGACGGACGACGGCAGATACGCCATAGTTTCCGAATATGTAGACGGAACCGGGCTTGACAGGCTCATGGCGGAAAAACCGGATAAAAAGGACGAATATCTGCGAAAATTCGTCGAGCTTCAGTCACAGATAAATTCAAAGACCTGCAACGAGCTGCGCAAGCAGCGCGATAACCTCAGCCGCAGGATATGCGAGACGGACTTAAAGGCGACGGAGCGCTTTGATTTGCATATGCGCCTTGAGGATATGCCGAAAAATAATAAGGTATGCCACGGAGACTTTGATCCGACGAATGTCGTAGTGACCGAGTCCGGTGAGATGTGCATTCTCGACTGGTCGCACGTCTCGGAAGGTGAGCCGTGCGCAGATGCCGCGCGCACATATCTGCTCTTTCTTTACGAGGGGGACGAGGAGTGCGCGGAGAGGTATCTCGACCTCTTCTGCGAAATAAACTCCCGCACGAGAGATGACGTGTGTGCGTGGCTGCCGATAGTTGCCGCCGCCGGCATGGCGTCGGGAGGAGCGGAGGAGCGAGCCTTCTTACGCGAGCAATACGAGCGCACCGTTTGCTTATAATATTTCTGTTTATGATATAATGGTAAAGAATTGTTTCGCATTTCGCGGAGCAAATGACGGAAAGGAAAAACCAACTAATGAAAATAACAGTATGTATAGGTTCCTCATGCCATCTGAAAGGCTCACGCGGAGTGGTAGAGACGCTGCAGCGCCTGATAAGCGAGAATAATCTCGGTGATAAGGTCGAGCTTGCGGGCACGTTCTGCATGGGACAATGTCAGGAGGGGGTATGCGTTACCGCAGACGGAGAGTTTTACTCCGTTTCCCCCGATACAGTAGAGGACTTTTTTGATAAGGCCGTTGCACGGTGCGTATAAAAGATGATTATTCAGATTTGCGTCGGCTCGTCATGCCATCTGAAAGGCTCGGAGAAACTGGTCGGGCTTTTTAAGAAAGAGGTAGAAGCGCGCGGACTTGATACGGATATAACGCTTGCCGGCAGCTTCTGCACGGGCAGGTGCAACAGGGACGGAGTGACCGTCACCGTCGACGACGATATTTATACGGGCGTGACGCCCGAGAGCTTTGACGCTTTTTTTACCGATACGGTACTAAAGAAGCTTGAGAAAGAGGGGGCATAAGCGTGGATTGTCTTACTCTGAAGAAATCAAACTGCAGAAACTGCTATAAATGTATACGCCACTGTCCCGTTAAGAGCATACGTTTCTCGGGAAATCAGGCATATATAATCGGAAACGAATGTATCGTGTGCGGGCAGTGCTTTGTCGTATGTCCGCAGGACGCCAAGCAGATAGTGGATGAGACGGAAAAGGTAAAGGTTCTGCTGCAGAGCGGAGCGCCCGTAGTCATAAGTCTTGCTCCGTCATTTATCGCCAATTACGACGGAGTGGGAATTGAGTCTATGCGCGCGGCTGTGAAGAAGCTCGGCTTTTACGATGCGGAGGAGACCGCGCTCGGCGCTACGATGATAAAGCGCGAATACGACAGGATGTTAAACGAGGACGGCAGGGATATAATCATAACCTCCTGCTGCCATTCGGTGAATTTACTTATACAGAAGCATTTCCCCGGGGCGCTGCCATACCTTGCCGACGTGATGTCACCCATGCAGGCGCATTGCGCGGATATAAAGAAGCGCATACCGGGGGCGAAGACCGTTTTCGTGGGCCCTTGCGTGGCGAAAAAGGACGAAGCGCAGCATTATGAAGGCACGGTCGATGCGGTGCTTACCTTTGACGAGCTTACTCTTTGGATGAAAAACGAGGGAGTCTCTCCCGAGAGGATGAGCGACAGCCCCGAGAGCAGGGAGAACAGCCGCGCCAGACTCTTCCCGACGACGGGAGGAATTCTTAAGACTATGAAGCTTGAGAGCCCCGACTATACCTATATGGCGGTCGACGGAACAGAGAACTGCATGGCGGTGCTGCGCGATATCGAGAGAGGCGACGTGCACAAGTGCTTTATCGAGATGTCCGCCTGCGTCGGCAGCTGTATAGGAGGACCGGTCATGGAGAAGTTCCACCGCTCTCCGGTAAAGGATTATACGGCTGTGTCCCGCTTTGCGGGCGATGATGACTTCAAGGTCGGAGACGTCCCGCCCGCCGAGCTGCGCAAGGATTTTGAATTGATAGAGCAGAGAGGATATAATCCGAGTGAGGCGGAGATAGAGGAGACGCTGCGCCAGATGGGCAAGGTGAAGAAGAGCGATGAGCTTAACTGCGGCTCGTGCGGGTATGATACCTGCAGGGAAAAGGCTGTGGCTATATGCCGCGGCAAGGCGGAGATATCCATGTGCCTGCCTTACCTAAAGGATAAGGCGGAGAATTTCTCCGATACAATAGCGCGCAACACCCCGAACGGGCTTATCGTCCTTAACGAAAAAACAGAGGTGCAGCAGATAAACGCCGCGGCACTGCGCATCCTCAATCTGCGCTCGCCGTCGGACATTCTCGGCGACAGGGTGGTAAGGGTGCTCGACCCCGCGGACATTCTCGCCGTTCTCTCGAGCGGCAGAGGTGTTCACGATAAGAGGGAATACCTCGCCGAGTACGGAAGATATGTTGAAAAAACGGTCGTGTATGACAGGGAGTATCATCTGATCCTCTGCATACTGCGCGACGTTACCGAGGAGGAGACTCAGCGGGAAAAGAAAGAGGATATCAGACGTCAGACCGTCGATATTGCGGATAAGGTCGTGGATAAGCAGATGAGAATTGTACAGGAGATAGCGTCGCTGCTCGGTGAGACGGCGGCGGAGACGAAAATTGCCCTTACCAAGCTCAAGGAGTCGGTAAACGATGAATAACCTTTGCGCCGAGGTCGGGTACAAGAGTATAAACCACGAGGGTGAGCAGCTGTGCGGCGACCATGTCGATATAATCGAGCAGGGTGAAAATTCCACGGTCATCGTCCTTGCCGACGGTCTCGGCAGCGGGGTAAAAGCGAGCATACTCTCGACACTTACCTCGAAGATTATCTCCACCATGATGGCAAACGGCCTTGCCCTTGAGGACTGTGTTTCGACCATTGCCGCGACCCTGCCGATATGCTCGGTACGCGGAGTGGCTTATTCGACGTTTACTATTATACATCTCATAGAGAATGAAACGGCGGAGATAATCCAATACGACAATCCGAACGTAATATTCCTGCGTGACGGTGAGATTTACGATTATCCCAAGAGTGAGCTTAATATAGACGGCAAGAAAATTTTGAAGAGCGTTATAAGTCTGCAGGAGGGCGACTGCATGACCGCCATGAGCGACGGCTGCCCTCACGCGGGCATAGGGCTTGCCTACAATTTCGGCTGGAAGTGGGATGATATCGCCGACTTTATGAAGATGATGTGCGGCGCGGGCTATACCGCAAAGACGCTTGCCACGATGCTTGTCGACAAATGCGACGAGGAGTACGGACACCGCCCGGGAGACGATGCCACGGCGTGTGTTGTCAGGATACGTAAAAGAGAGCCGATGAATATTCTTTTCGGCCCTCCGCGCAACCGCGACGACTGCGACCGCATGATGACACTCTTTTTCTCAAAGGAAGGAAAACATATAGTCTGTGGCGGGACTACGTCGTCCGTTGCCGCGAAGTATTTAGGAAAGCCGGTGCGCGCGAGCCTTGACTTTGAGCGCGGCGACGTTCCGCCGATAGCAGAGATAGAGGGTGTCGACCTTGTCACCGAGGGAGTCATCACGATAAATAAGGTTATAGAGTATGCAAAGGATGCCCTCGGCGCGAATGAGCTGTACGGCGAGTGGAGCGTACACAGGGACGGAGCGTCGCTTATATGCCGTATGCTCTTTGAGGAGGCAACGGATATAAATTTCTACGTCGGACGCGCGATAAATCCCGCGCATCAGAATCCCGACCTGCCTATAAACTTCAATATAAAAATGAACCTGGTAAAGGAATTGACCGAATGCCTGCGGCAGATGGGCAAAAAAGTCAAGGTAAGCTATTTCTGAGGAGATAATAATGCATAAGTTTGATACAAAGGTACAGCATCTTAAATATAAGGTCCTGCGCGAAGTCGCGCGCCTCGCGTGGAGCGATACTCTTCTCGAGAACATGGCGGAAATACCCAAGACTATTGTGCCGGGCAACTCTCCGACCATGCGCTGTTGCGTTAGCAAGGAACGTGCAATCCTCGAGCAGAGGGTGAGAAGTGCCATGGGCGGCAGCCGCAGAAATCCGAATGTTATAGAGGTTATCGACATAGCGTGCGACGAGTGTCCCATGGGCGGATACGAGGTTACCAACGCCTGCAGAGGATGCCTCGCACACCGCTGCGAGGACGCCTGCCGTTTCGGTGCTATATACTACGACGAGAATTACGTCGCTCATATAGACAAGACCAAGTGTAAGGAGTGCGGCGCGTGCGCAAAGGTTTGTCCCTATACCGCGATAATCAGCAGAAAGCGTCCGTGCGAGAACGCCTGCAAGATAAAGGCGATACATATGAACGAGGACAAGAGCGCTGCCATTGACAACGGCAAGTGTATTTCGTGCGGCGCGTGCGTATATCAGTGCCCTTTCGGTGCGATAACCGACAAGTCATACATCATCGATGTTATAGATATGATAAAGAAGAGCGGCGGCAATAAGGATTACAAGGTCTTTGCCGTAGTTGCCCCGTCCATATCGAGCCAGTTCAGGTATGCAAAGCTCGGTCAGGTTGTCTCGGGATTAAAGGAGCTCGGATTCCACGCCGTCGTCGAGGCGGCTCTCGGCGCGGATATGGTTGCCGATGCGGAGAGCAGAGAGTTAGTGGAAAAGGGCTTTCTCACAAGCTCCTGCTGCCCGGCGTTCGTCGATTTCATACATAAGTATTATCCCGAGCTTACCGAGCACATTTCTCACAATCTTTCGCCTATGGCTACTATCGCAAAGTATATAAAGGAGCACGAGGGCGACTGCAGAGTGGTCTTTATCGGGCCTTGCACCGCTAAGAAAGCCGAGGTGCAGAAGGACACGGTGAAGAAATATGTTGATGTTGCCATGACCTTTGAGGAGCTTCAGGCACTCTTTGACTCGCGCGACATTGATATAACGGCGATGCCCGAGGATTGCCTTGACAACGCGTCGTATTTCGGGCGTATTTTCGCCCGCTCGGGCGGACTGTCCGATGCTGTTGCACAGGGACTGAGAGAGCACGGCGATACCGACTTTGAGCTGAAAGCGTGCGCGTGTGACGGCATAGAGCAGTGCAAGCTTGCGCTTATGAAAAAGAAAAAGGGCGTGCTCGACGCAAACTTTATCGAGGGCATGGCGTGTATCGGCGGATGTATCGGCGGTGCGGGCTGCCTTACTCACGGCGAGAAGAGCAAGACCGAGGTAGACAAATACGGCAAGGAAGCACTTGAAAAAACGATTACCGATGCTATATCGGTATTGAGATAATTAAAAAAATTAAAAACGGGCTGCGAGAGCAGCCCGTTTTGCGTGTATTATAAATCCTATACGTCGGGAAGAAGATAAAATGAGAATAACAACTCCGGGAACGAGTCACGGAGACTCAACCTTTGCGGGGTCTTTTCCGACTTTTCTGCTGCTGAATCCGCTGAGTATTTCGCTCTATGCATATGCGAGGTGATGCATTATAGCCCGATACTGCGGTGCGGAGACTGCGTGAAGCAAAGTATGACGAATTTGTATTCAATCATGTCTCTGACAGGTGGCTTATACCCGCATATACGACGACCGGCGCGAGGGCAACGACGGAAAGGAGCTGCTCTTATACTGCACGGCTCTGCCGTACCCCGTGCGCATAGCGCATGACTGCGACGTTTTTCTGCCGTAAACCGGGGCAGTTCATTCCCGAAAAGCGGAGCGGGCTTTTTTTGAAGAAAACTGCCGAGCCGTGAAAATAAAAAAGACATACATCCTTTTTGTCTTCCGCAAAAATGGATTTGTATGCCTTTTTTTAGTGTCCGATTACTTTGCGTAATCGATTGCGCGGCTCTCGCGTATTACGTGAATTTTTATTTGTCCCGGGTACTTAAGCTCCTCTTCGACACGCTTTACGATGTCGTGAGCGATAATGGTCATCCTGTCGTCGTTTACCTCGTCGGGCTTGACCATTATACGCACCTCGCGTCCCGCCTGGATTGCGTAGGATTTCTCCACGCCCTCAAAGGACGACGCTATCTCCTCGAGCTTCTGCAGACGCTTTATGTAGTTCTCTACATTCTCGCGTCTTGCGCCCGGACGTGCGGCGGATATCGCATCCGCTGCCTGTACAATCTGCGCGACAAGGGTCTTTGCCTCGACATCTTCGTGATGCGCCTCTATCGCGTGAATAACTTCCTTGCTCTCCTTGTACTTCTTTGCAAGGTCGACGCCTATCTGCACATGGCTGCCCTCGACCTCCTGAGTCAGAGCTTTGCCTATATCATGCAGCAGACCCGCGCGGCGGGCAAGCGCTGCATCCGCGCCTAACTCCTCCGCTATCATTCCCGCGATGAACGAAACCTCTATCGAATGGTCGAGCACGTTCTGACCGTAGCTTGTACGGTACTTCAGTCTTCCGAGAATTTTCACAAGGTCGTGATTTATGCCGTGTATGCCCGTCTCAAATGTCGCTTTCTCACCCGCCTTGCGTATTGCCGTCTCGACCTCTTTCTTTGCACGCTCGACGGTCTCCTCAATGCGTGCGGGATGTATGCGTCCGTCGGATATGAGCTTCTCAAGTGCGAGCCGCGCAGTCTCGCGGCGCACGGGGTCAAAACTCGAGAGAGTTATCGCCTCGGGAGTGTCGTCTATAATAAGGTCGCACCCCGTCATCTGCTCTATTGTACGGATATTCCGTCCCTCTCTGCCTATTATCCTGCCCTTCATATCATCGCTTGGCAGCGGTACTACCGATACGGTAGCCTCCGATACGTGGTCGGCTGCGTAGCGCTGAATCGCCGTCGCGATTATCTCGTGGGCGAGCTGCTCGCTGTCCTCCTTGAACTGTCTCTCCGCCTCGGCTATACGTGCGGCGGTCTCGTGCTCAAGCTCGTCGTTTACCGTTTCGAGCAGCTCGGATTTCGCCTGCTCGGCGGTAAGTCCCGATATCTGCTCAAGCTTTACGACCTCCTGACCTATCAGTTCGTCAAGCTCAGCCTGCTTTTCTTCCGCGCGGTGCATTTTCTGCGCCAGCGCTTCTTCCTTTTTTTCAAACGCTTCGTATTTGTGTTCGATTGCTTCCTCACGCTGCATAGCGCGTTTCTCTAAGCGGGAAACCTCGTTGCGGCGTTCCTTAAGCTCTTTGTCTGCCTCGTTGCGATTGCGGATTATTTCCTCTTTCGCCTCGACAAGCATTTCTTTTTTCTTGCTCTCGCCCGCTTTCTCTGCGTCGGATATAATGCTGCGCGCCTTTTCCTCGGCAGAGCCTATCTCCGCCTCGGCGACCTTCTTACGGTATGTGATACCGCATACAAAACCGGTGAAAAGCGCGACTGCCGCCGCGGCAACGGCGAGAATCACAGCTTGTAGTATCGTCAAGATTGCACCTCCTTTTTTCTGTGATAAGAGTATTGCATAAAGATATTCATAAGTCCCCCGCGCGCACGGCGGCGGGGAGGCGTCCGTATATACTTACACAAGGTAAATTATACACTAATGACGGCTCTTTGTCAAGAAAAAAGTTAGCCGCCATGTGCGCGCCTTGATTTGTTCATACGCAGCGTGATAAAATATAAGGCGTGAAAAAGGCGCGCTGCGTCGCGCCGCGGAGGCATGAAAATGGATTACTTAATCTCTGACAGAATGAAAAATATGCGCGGTTCGGCGATAAGAGAAATCTTCAAGGCTGCGACCGACCCGCAGACGATATCTCTTGCGGGAGGAAACCCCGCACCCGAGACTTTCCCGTCAAAGGAGCTTGCAGCGATAGCTGCAGAGCTGCTCGAGAAAGACCCCGTTACCGCTCTGCAGTACGGAGTGACCGAGGGCTATGCGCCGCTGCGGGAGCTGCTGCGCGACAGGCTGAAGAAAAAGGAGGGCATAGGCGAGGACGGAGACGAGCTGATAGTCGTCTCGGGCGGTCAGCAGGGCATTGAGCTTATGACCAAGTGCCTTGTAAACGAGGGCGACACGGTCATAGTCGAAGAGCCGTCGTTTATCGGTGCGCTCAACGCTTTTCGCTCATACGGAGCCAAGCTTGTCGGAGTTCCCATGGAACGCGACGGTATGGATATCGACGCTCTGAAAAAGGCAATAGAGCAGAACAAAAACGTCAGGCTCATCTATACCATCCCGAATTATCAAAATCCGACGGGTATTACCATGAGTGAGGCGAAGAGGTGCGCTCTGCGCGAGACAGCCGCACAGCACGGCATTATAATAATAGAGGATAATCCTTACGGCGAGCTGAGCTTTGACGGGGTGCACGTGCGCTCGGTTAAGAGCTTTGACCGTGCGGAGAATGTCGTATATTGCGGCTCTTTCTCAAAGATTCTCTCGCCCGGTATGCGTCTCGGCTATTGCCTTGCCCCCGCCGCACTTACAGAGAAAGCCGTGATAGCAAAGCAGATAAGCGACGTCCACACTCCGCAGCTTACCCAGATGATGGCTTACGAATATCTGCGCCGCTGCGACATAGACGCAAATACCGCGCGCTCGTGCGACCTTTACGCGCACAAGTGCCGTCACATGATAAGCTGCATTGATAAATATTTCCCCGCGGAGGTAAGCCATACCGACCCGCGCGGCGGACTTTTCATTTGGTGCGACATGGGCGGCGGCTTTGATTCGCTGAAAGCTGCGGCGGAGTGCGCAAAAGACAAGGTAGTCTTTGTGCCCGGAAACACGTTCATGACCGATATGTCGGCGCCCTGCTCGGCATTCAGACTTAATTTCTCGTGTATGACGGACGAAAAAACCGAGACGGGCATACGCATCCTCGGCGGGTGCCTTGACCGCATAATGCACGGCTGAAAAGAATACGCGACTCCGAGGCTCTTCACCGAGGAAAAAACAGGATAAGGTGAAATATGGAAAAAACAAAAAGGCGCGTCCGCGCGCACAGAATAATTATTCCGCTGCTCTCGGCAGTATGCGTGCTGTTCGTCTGTGCACTTGTATATGCGGGCTTTACCGTAATGAACCTGCGGAGGCTCAATAATTGGTCACGGCGTATCTCAATAGACAACAGCTATTTTATGAAAAACAGCGGCTACGGCAAGGGCAGCGTTGAGGAAGGCTCGGAAGAGCAGAAGGATGACGCTCAGATGATCGCCGAGAAGATAATATCGACGATAAAAAGGGTTTATTCCGCGGACTCCTCGGGAGAAGTACCGGAATACAGGTACTCTCCGGAGCTTCCCGAGAAGGAAATCGCGCAGTACGGGGAGTATTACGGGGAGTCTACGCTGCCCGAGGAATACATAGACGTAATCCGCGAGCAGCTCGTGTCAACTTATATGAATTTCGGAACGGACGGCAGCTACTCCGACGAGCAGGCCGCGCGGATGCTGAGCGACTATCTCGGCTTTGTCGGGACGGATCCCGATTTTGAGTCAAAGATATCCAGGCTTACAGACATATATAAAGGGTACGGCTGGGGCTTTCCCGACAGTATGTATTATGCCCCGCCCGACAGCCCGGACAACCCCGACGCACAGTACAGCCTTTTTTATCTGATAATTCAGACGCGGTACTTTGAGTCTGCACAGAGCGTGCGCCTTGACGTGCCTTACGTCACTCAGGACGGAATTCTGCCGAACGGCTGCGAGGCGGTTGCCGCGACCATGCTCTTGCGGTACACGGGCTTTGACACGGATCCGTGCGACTTTGCCGACAGATATGTTAGCAGCGAAAAGCTCAAGCGGAAATGGGGGGCGCTCTACGGACCCGACCCGAAGTGGGCGTATGCGGGCGATCCTCACAGCGAGCGTGACGGGATAGGCTGCTTTGCGCCGGTTATCGTAAAGGCTCTTAACAGTTATCTGCCGTCTTCTCTCTCCGCAAAGAATACTACGGGGATGACGCTCGAGGCTTTAAAGAACACGTATATAGACAAGGGGATACCGGTCGCCGTATGGGCAACCGTCGGTATGGAAGAGGTAAGCTCGCTTGTGCAGTGGACGTCGTTTAACGGCAGGGAGACATACCTCTATCCGACAAATGCACACTGCTTGGTTTTTCTCGGATATAACGGCGAAAACTATATTTTCGCCGATCCGTACGCAAATAACGGAATAAAGGAATATCCCAAAGACGATTGCAACGTCGCATTCAGTTCACTCGGAATGCAGTCGGCGGTAATCCTCGGCGGTACGAAGAATTCCTGTGCGGGCAAGACCGCGCGCGAGCCGTAACACGGGCTTTTCGGCAGCTTTTCGAGAAAAGCTGCGCAAAAGCTTTTGTATAGGCGCGTTTTAGCTTATTCCGCTATCAAAAGTTCTTTGTGGAAGGTACGCACTCGCTTTCCCCATTATTAAAAGTTTGGGTCGAGCCTTTTTAAAGGCTCGTGGATTTTAAAGGCAAAGCCTTTAATCGCCGCCGGTCGCTTTCCCCTCGAAAAGCGGCGCAAAAGCTATTGTATAGGAACAAGAATAAATAATCGCCCGACCATACAGTAACGCGACAATTTTTCTGTCATAATGCGTTTGATACATGCTTATTTTCCCGTTTGTATGAGGCATTTCTGCGTTACAATCCCTCCGTCACGGCTTCGCCAGCCTCCCTTTACACAAGGGAGGCTGGGGTCAGCGGAATTTCAAACACAAGCGGAAGAAATTTTCGACAGTGGAGTTCGTTCGGATAATCCGCAAGCTTTTTCGAGAAAAATCTGCGCAAAAAGCTTTTGCAGACGCATGATTTTTAAGCAAGTGAAAAGCTTTAGTATATCAGTTTTTTTAAAGTTTTTGCCGAGCTTTTTCGGGAAAGCTCGTGAATTTCGCGCTATGCGCGAAAGAGGAGAAACCCTCGCACAGAGGATTTCTCCTTAATTCTTTACGAACAAATATTGTCGCTTTTCGGGAAAAATTTTCCTACGCTCCGAGCAGGTCCGCCTCGTCCGACAGCTCGACGCGGATGTCGCTGTCGCGTATATCATCTCTTTCGTTCATGCCCGAGAGACGTACCGCCTGGTCTATCGCCTTGAGCGCTACTCCCGCTACCTGATGATTGAAGCTTCCCTCTCCGTCGGTTATGCACTCGTTTGCCTCTCCCGCGATGGAGTATAACATATTCAGGACGTCTTCCTTCGTCCAGCTCTGCGGAGCCGGGCGTGCCTCGCCCGAAAAACCGCATTCCGCGGCGAGCGCGTTTGCGAAGAGATACTTATATTTGGAAAAAAGCTTTGACGACAGCGGCAGGTCGTATTTGCGGGCGAGCGAGTCAAACGGATTTTTCTTGTTGTTGAGCAAATTCATTATTATCGCCTCTGTGACGTTCGCTCTGATTTTGGCGGTCATCCCGTCGTCGGGCAGAGCCTGCACTGCGGCTGCCACATAGTTTCTGTAAGGCTGTTTGTCGCGGGCTTCAAGTATAGCGGCGCAGAATTTGTAAAGTATTCTCGTTTCTTCGGTTTGCATTTTTTTACGTCCTTTCTTTTTTATCTTCCTTTTCGCAGTCGGTATTACCTGCTGTGAATTACAATCACATTATATCATCGTCAAAAGTCGCCGTCAAGGGATTTATATAACCTAAATCGGGTTTCTTCCGACACTTACGACCAAAATCTCCGAAAAATATTTATAATAACCGATATAAGCCCAAAAAACTTTAGAAACCCCCTTTACAATGTGAAAGAATTTCACTATAATATGTATGTATTTTTATTTATCGGGGGCACGGGATGACTGGAGAAATAATAAAAAACCTGCGCAAGGGCAGGGGACTTACCCAGAGACAGCTTGCCGACGCACTGCACATAGACCGCAGCAGCGTGGGAAAGTACGAAACCGGTTCTATGCCGTCGGGCGAGATGCTGCTGCGCCTTGCCGAATTCTTCGGCGTGACCGTTGACTATCTCTGCGAAAGGGACGGGGAGGTTATGCTCGCGGAGAACGATGCAGAGCGGCGGCTGCTCACTATGTTCAGAAGGACGGACGGCTTATCCGACGAGCGGCGCGAGGAGATAACAGAGTACATCGGTTCTACTATTGACATGTATCTGCGTGCGATTGCGGGCGACGGAGAGAGCGGCGGACGCGGGATTTGACAAATCAGAAAGGGCGTGCGAAAACTCTTGATATTATCGCGCGTGTGTGTTAAAATAATCATAATAGAAAAGAACGGAGAAACAGATGAAAAGAACAGCGTTTTTTTTTGCGGCGCTCGCTGTTGCGATAACAGCGCTTTGCATGACTTCATGTAAAAAGGACGGCGGCACCGGAGAGGACTCCGATAAGATAACACATACCGACACGGCTTTTGACGAGTCGCTGCGGGATGCCATTCTGAATTGGGGCGGCGAGGAGGCGCGCGACTTTACCTTTACCTCTTATGTTACGATGATAGATAACGGAAACGAGGAGGAGGCGCAGGGC
>CAKSEI010000013.1 GCA_934446285.1 uncultured Eubacteriales bacterium
CGACTACGCAGTGGTAAAATTCCCGAAGTGGCCCTTTGACAAATTCGCAGGCTCGGACCGCACGCTCGGCACTCAGATGAAGGCGACGGGCGAGGTCATGGCTATCGGACGCTGCTTTGAGGCGGCTCTCATGAAGGCGGTGCGCGGAGCGGAGATTTCCCTCGACACGCTTAATCTGCCGTCGTGCGACACACGCCCGATTGAGCAGAGGCTGCGCGAGCAGGACGACCGACGTATCTTCACGGTCTTTGAGGCTCTCGGGCGAGGGGTAAGCGTTGAGAAAATCCATGAGATAACAAAGATAGACGAGTGGTTTTTATATAAGCTGCAGGGTCTTGCACAGTTTGAAAGGGAGCTTGCGGAGCACCTTGACGGTGATGTATACAGGCGGGCAAAAGCTCTCGGCTACACCGACGCGGCAATATCCCGTATCTCAGGGGTAAAGGAGCTGCCCGAGTGTCACTTCAGCTATAAGATGGTCGACACCTGCGCGGGCGAATTTGCAGCACGCACGCCCTATTTCTATTCGGTGAGTGAGGGTGAGTGCGAGTCGCGCCCGATAGAGCGCGGCAAAAAGACGGTCATCGTCCTCGGGTCGGGTCCTATCAGGATAGGTCAGGGCATAGAGTTTGACTACAGCTCCGTGCATTGCGTGCGCACACTGCGTGCGCTCGGCTACGACGCGGTCATAATAAACAATAATCCCGAGACGGTCTCCACGGACTACGATACGGCGGACAGGCTTTATTTCGAGCCGCTGTGCGAGGAGGACGTCATGAACATAATCGAGGTCGAGAAGCCCGTGGGCGTCGTCGTTGCCTTCGGCGGTCAGACAGCAATAAAGCTCGCGGGATATCTTGACGCGCACGGGGTGAAAATCCTCGGTACATCCGCTGCGGGCATAGACCTCGCGGAGGACAGGGAAAAGTTCGACGCTTTTCTCGAAAGCATAGGTATGTCACGCCCGCGCGCACGCTCGGTGACGACTGTCGATGCGGCGCTTGACGGCGCAAGGGAGCTCGGATATCCCGTGCTGCTGCGTCCGTCATACGTCATAGGCGGCGCGGGCATGAGCATAGTCAGGAGCGAGGAGGAGCTGCGCGAGCGCGTCGGCGCTATGCTCGCACGCGAGGGCGGAAACTCCGTGCTCGTAGACAAATATATGCAGGGCACGGAGCTTGAGGTCGACTGCATCTCCGATACCGAGACGGTTCTCATCCCGGGAATAATGGAGCATATAGAGCGCGCGGGAGTCCATTCGGGCGACTCCATTGCCGTATATCCGCCGTACAATCTCGATAAGAGCATGACCGACCGCATAACCGATGCGTCGATAAAGCTCGCGCGGGGACTGGGTACACGCGGAATAGTCAATATACAGTTTCTCGTCAAGGACAGCGTGCCTTACGTCATAGAGGTAAACCCGCGCGCGAGTCGCACCGTGCCTTATATCAGCAAGGTGACGGGCATACCTATGGTAGAGCTCGCGAGCAAGGTCATGCTCGGATATAAGCTGAGGGACCTCGGCTATGATACGGGGCTTGCGCCTCAGGCGAAATATTACGCCGTGAAAGTACCCGTGTTCAGCTTCGAAAAGCTCTCGGACGTCGACTCCATAATGGGACCGGAGATGAAGAGCACGGGAGAGGTGCTCGGCATAGGGCGAACGGAGACGGAGGCTCTTTACAAGGGGCTTTGCGCCTCGGGCACGGACGTGCACCCGAACGGAGAAAGCGCGGAGGGGCACGGAATACTCATATCCGTCGAGGACTACGACTACTATGACGCGATAAAGCTCGCGGAGAAGTTTACCGACCTCGGGCTGAAGCTTTATGCCACGCCCGATACCGCCGCTGCCATACGCGCGCGCGGAATGGAGGTTACGACCGCACATAACGTCTGGGAGAATGACGATATAAACAATCTCATCGACTCGCGCGCGGTAGACTATATCGTTTACACGGGTGCTGTCATGGACAGCTCGGTGGGCGACTACAGAAAGCTGCACCGCAGGGCCATGGGCATGGGCATTGCCTGCATGACATCGATAGATACCGCGCTTGCGCTCGCCGACGTTATCGGCGCGCACTACAGCAAGGCGAATACATTTCTTGTTAACATCAACGCTTGAGAGGAAAAAATGTTTTTAAAAGGAAAAAGTTTTCTGAAACTGCTTGACTTTTCTCCCGAGGAGATAGGGGCGCTGCTTGACCTTGCCTCGTCTTTAAAGGAGAAAAAAAGGGCAGGCATACCGCACAGGATGTGCGAGGGAAAGAATATAGCGCTTATCTTTGAAAAGACAAGCACGCGCACGCGCTGCTCGTTTGAGGTTGCCGCCGCCGACCTCGGCGCACACGCGGTATATCTCGACCCGAAAAGCTCACAGATAGGCAAAAAGGAAAGCATTGCCGACACTGCACGCGTGCTCGGACGCATGTTCGACGGCATAGAGTACCGCGGCTTTGCGCAGAGTACGGTCGAGCAGCTTGCCGAATACTCGGGAGTGCCCGTGTGGAACGGACTGACCGACGAATTTCATCCGACGCAGATCCTCGCCGACTTTCTCACCGTGCGTGAGCATTTCGGCAGTCTCAAGGGTAGAAAGCTCGTATACATGGGCGACGCGCGGTACAATATGGGCAATTCGCTCATGGTGGGCTGCGCCAAGATGGGTATGCATTTTGTCGCGTGCGCTCCCGAGAAATATTTCCCGGACGGAGAGCTGGTGAGCGAGTGCAAAAAAATCGCCGGGCAGACCGGAGCGACGCTTGAGTTTATAACAGAGCCCGAGCAGGCGGTGAAGGAAGCAGATGTCATATATACCGACGTTTGGGTTTCGATGGGCGAGCCGGATGAGATATGGGAAGAGCGCATACGCGACCTCACGCCCTACCGCGTGACGGACGGGATAATGGAATATGCGGGCGAAGGGTGCGTATTTATGCACTGCCTGCCGGCGTATCACGATCTCGGAACGGAAACGGGGCGCGCGATATACGATAAATTCGGGACCTCCTGCCTTGAGGTAACGGACAGCGTATTTGAGAGTGAGCGCTCGCTTGTCTTTGATGAGGCGGAAAACCGCCTGCATACTATAAAGGCGGTCATAGCGGCGACGCTGTAAGCTGTCGCGGGCTTTCCCGAAAAAAGCCCGGCAAAAACTTTTGTATAAGGAACACATTCGCTTATCCCGTTATTAAAAAGTACGGTCGGTCCTTTTTCGGGAAAGCAGCAGGAAGGAGAAGCTCTGTCACGAGGGTTTCTCCTTTCGTTTATGTACGAAAACTCCCGCTCTTTTCGGGCTGCACTGTCACGTGACTTTCCCTCCGCACGGATAAGATACGGTCTATGAGCGCAAAACCACGTAAAAACAACCGAAAGTGCCGCATTTTTATTGCGAAAAATGCGTTTTTATGGTACAATAAATGCGCTTGTATGGGTATTTGAACGGTTAGCTGCGGCTAATGCGTCATACGGCTTTATTTATACACATAAAAAAACAGAGCGCGGAAAATATATTGTCGCAAATGACTATTGAAATTAAACGTAAAGTTTGTTAAAATATTGTCATAATAATGGGGCGGTTTTTGTTATGCCGCAAATTCTGTCGAAAAACAGTTAATTCGACCGCGCGGGCAAGCCGTGCGGGTTTTGAATAACAGCAAAAACTCTACACTTTCGGAAAGGAACAAAAGTAATGAACAAGATAACGGTTATCGGTACGGGAAGCGTCGGTTCTACCATCGCCTACACGCTTACATATGCAGGCATCGCATCCGAGATAGTCATGATTGACGTCAATACCGAGAAAGCAATGGGAGAGGCGCTTGACATCCGTCAGGGAACTCCTTTCTGCCCGCCGTGCTCGATTTACGCGGGCACATATGAGGAGGCGAAGGACTCCGACATCGTAATCATTACCTCGGGCGTACCGAGAAAGCCGGGTCAGACGCGTCTCGACCTCACACAGACAAACGTAAATATAATCAAGAGCATTATCCCCGAGATTACACGCTACGCACCCGACGCAATATACGTCATAGTCAGCAACCCCGTTGACATCCTCACATATGCATTCTGTAAGCTCTCCGACATACCCGAGGCACACATTATCGGCTCGGGCACTATCCTTGACACAGCGCGCCTGCGCAGCAGACTGTCGGAGTATTATCAGATAAACCAGCAGAACGTACACGCATACGTGCTCGGCGAGCACGGCGACTCTTCGTTCATTCCGTGGTCGATAGCAAATCTGTCGAATATACCCGTCCTTGAGTACAAGTCATCGGTAAGCCACCCGACAAAGGTTTACCCCGCACTTGACACAAAGGAAGTCGAAAACTACGTCAAGAAGTCGGGCGCGCGTGTTATCGCACGCAAGGGTGCGACGTTCTATGCCGTATCCGTTTCGGTATGTCACATATGCAAATGCCTGCTCAGCGGCGTAGATACCGCGCTTACCGTTTCGACAATGATGCACGGCGAGTACGGACTTGACGACGTGGCGCTCAGCCTGCTTTGCAACGTCGGAAAGGACGGCATACACAGCAAGCTTATGCTGCCCCTGAGCGATGAGGAGACGGCGGCTCTGCGCAAGAGTGCCGACGCGCTCAAGGAAATAATCAGGCAGACTGAATTCTGATAAAGCAAAATATAAATTAAGGATGGCGCATTAAATGGAATACCGTATCGAACACGACTCTATGGGCGAGATGAAAGTTCCCGCCGACAGACTGTGGGCGGCTCAGACGCAGCGCAGTCACGAAAACTTTGAGATAGGCGTCGGCATAGAGACTATGCCCGCGGAGATAATACACGCATTCGGAATACTGAAAAAGGCTGCGGCGATAACCAACCACGCCCTGCGTCCGGAAAAGATGACCGACGAAAAGTTAGCGGCGATAAGCGCCGCCTGCGATGAGGTGATCTCGGGCGCTCTCAATGACCATTTCCCGCTCGTCGTATGGCAGACGGGAAGCGGTACTCAGTCGAACATGAACGCAAACGAGGTTATCCGCAACCGCGCAAATCAGATAGCGGGTAAGGAGCTTACCCACCCGAACGACGATATCAACATGAGTCAGTCGTCGAACGATACATTCCCGACGGCAATGCACATATCCGCCGTCCTTGCAATAGAAGATAAACTTATCCCCGCACTTGAGGGACTGATAGAGACGTTTGTCCGCCTCGAAAAGGAAAATGAAGGGATAGTCAAGAGCGGACGCACGCACCTCCAGGACGCAACGCCTATTAAATTCAGTCAGGAGATAAGCGGATGGCGGTCAAGCCTTGAAAGAGACGTAGAGCTGTTAAAGCTGTCGCTCAAGCCGCTTTACGGTCTTGCTCTCGGCGGTACTGCCGTCGGTACGGGACTCAATGCTCCGAAGGAATTCGGCAAAAAGGTTGCGGAGTGCGTCGCTTCTCTTACGGGCAAGCCTTTTGTCACCGCGGAGAACAAATTCCATGCACTCACCTCAAAGGATGAGATGGTATTCGCACACGGCGCGGTAAAGGCTGCGGCATGCGACATGATGAAGATAGCGAATGACGTGCGTTGGCTCGCATCCGGACCGCGCGACGGTCTCGGCGAGATACATATCCCCGAGAACGAGCCGGGCTCGTCTATCATGCCGGGTAAGGTCAACCCCACGCAGTGCGAGGCGGTCACGATGGTCGCCGTTCAGGTAATAGGCAACGACGTTGCGGTAGGTATGGCGGCAAGCCAGGGCAACTTTGAGCTTAACGTGTTTATGCCCGTTACGGCTTATAACTTCCTACAGTCGGTAAGGCTGCTCTCGGAGGCGGTCGTGTCTTTCAATAAGAACTGCGCGTGCGGAATTACCGCAAATAAGGAAAAAATGCATCATAACCTGCACAATTCGCTTATGCTCGTTACCGCGCTCAATCCTTATATAGGTTACGAGAACGCCGCAAAGACCGCAAAGAAGGCTTATCACGACAATATTTCCTTGAAGGAAGCGTGCGTAGAGCTGGGATTTCTCACGGCTGAGCGTTTTGACGAGGTCTTTCATCCCGAAGAGATGGTTTGAGGCGAGAGGTTTTTAAAATGAAAGTAAGTTACTACCCCGGATGTACGCTGCGTACAAAGGCAAAGGAGCTCGACAGGTATGCGCGCGACTGTGCGCTCGCCCTCGGCTTTGAGCTGTGCGAGCCGGACGATTGGCAGTGCTGCGGAGGAGCTTTTACATCCGCCTCCGATGAGATAGCGACAAAGCTGTCGAGCGTGCGCGCGCTCAAGGGCGCGTATGAGGAGGGACGGCCGCTCATCACGGTCTGCTCCGCCTGTCACAATGTTATAAAGAGAACGAATGCAGCCATGCGTGACCCCGAGTTTGCCGCAAAGGTGAACAGATACATGGCGCAGGATAAAAATTTTACGGGCGATTACCACGGCGAGGCGCAGGTCTATCACTACCTTGAGTTCTTACGCGATAAGATAGGCTTTGACAAGATTGCCGAAAAGGTCGTAAATCCCTTAAAGGGCAGGAAGATAGGCGCGTATTACGGATGCCTGCTGCTCCGCCCGGGCAAGGCAATGCAATTCGACGACCCGGAGAACCCGAGCATTATCGAGGACTTCCTGCGCGCTCTCGGCGCGGAGCCGATCATATATGCGCAGAGAAACGAATGCTGCGGAGGCTATATGGCAATAGAAGATAGAGCGGCTGCCGCCGCGCGTGCCTGTACCGTTGCGGACAACGCCGCAGCCATGGGTGCGCAGGCGCTTGTCACCGCCTGTCCCCTTTGCAGGTACAATCTGATAAAGAGCGGAAGTGACCTGCCCGTGCTTTACTTCACGGAGCTGCTCGCAGAGGCGCTCGGCGTAAAGGAGGCGGACTGATGACAGATAAGGAACTGCTGCGCGAGGAGATATTGCGCATAAGCGGAGTCAACGTCCGCAAGTGTATGAAGTGCGGCAAGTGCAGCGCTACATGTCCGTCGTATGACGAGATGGAGTATCACCCGCACAATTTCGTTGCCATGGTTGATTCGGGAGACATCGAAAAACTCATGGAGAGCGACTCAATATATAAGTGCCTGTCGTGCATGGCGTGCGTCGAGAGATGCCCGCGCGGAGTAGAGCCGGGCAAGCTTGTCGAGGCGGTCAGGCTTGTCAGCATAAGAAGGAAGGGTGAAAATCACCTGCTCGCCGACAGCATACCGAGTCTCGTCGACGAAGACCTGCCGGGTCAGGCTCTTGTCACCGCTTTCAGAAAGTATACGAAATAAGGAGGTGTCGTAATGCAGAGAATAGGTGTTTTCGTGTGCCATTGCGGCACTAATATCGCCGGCACGGTAGACGTAAAGGCAGTGGCGGAGGCTCTCGGACATGAGCCGGGCGTTGTCTTCTCCACAGACTATCAGTACATGTGCTCTCAGGCGGGACAGAATATAATAAAGGAAGCAATAGCCGAGTACAGACTCACGGGTATCGTCGTGTGCTCGTGCTCGCCGCGTATGCATGAGGCGACATTCCGCAAGACGGCAGCCGCCGCCGGGCTTAACTCGTATATGGTCGAGATAGCCAATATACGCGAGCAGTGCTCATGGGTTCACAAGGATATGCCGACGGGCACGGAGAAGGCGATAATCCTCGGACGCGCAGCGGTCGCAAAGGTCAGCCTGAACGCGCCGCTCACCCCGGGCGAGTCTCCGGTCACTAAGAGAGCGCTCGTCATCGGCGGCGGTATTGCCGGTATTCAGACTGCGCTTGATATCGCCGACGCGGGCTTCCCCGTAGATATAGTTGAGACCAAGCCGACGATAGGCGGTAAGATGGCTCAGCTCGATAAGACCTTCCCGACCCTCGACTGCGCCGCGTGCATACTCACGCCGAAGATGGTCGACGTAGCGCAGAATGAGCGCATACGCATCTTCTCCTACTCGCAGGTCGAGCAGGTCAAGGGCTTTGTCGGAAACTTTGACGTAACAATAAAGAGAAAAGCGCGTTACGTGCGCGAGGATATCTGTACGGGCTGCGGTCTTTGTACCGAGAAATGTCCGCAGAAGAAAATCCCCAATGAATTCAACCTCGGCATGGACAATCGCCGCGCAATATATATACCCTTTGCTCAGGCTGTCCCGAAGGTAGCAACGATCGACCCGGAGCACTGTAATATGCTGAAGAACGGCAAGTGCGGACTGTGCGCAAAGGTTTGCGGCGCAGGCGCTATCGACTATAACGCAAAGGACGAGTTCGTAGAGGAGAAGTACGGCGCTATCGTCGTCGCAACGGGCTACAATCCCATCTCCATGGAGAAGTTCGACGAGTATGCATACTCTCAGTCAAAGGATGTCATAACATCTCTTGAGTTCGAGAGACTGACAAATGCCGCAGGTCCTACGGGCGGTAAGCTGCTGCGCCCCTCGGACGGAGAGCATCCGCACACGATAGTATTTGTACAGTGCGTAGGCTCGAGATGCGAGGCGTGCGCCGCAAAGGGCAAGGAGTATTGCTCTAAGATATGCTGTATGTATACGGCGAAGCACGCCATGCTGACAAGAGACAAGTATCCCGACACCGATGTTTACGTATTCTATATCGATGTACGCACACCAGGAAAGAATTTCGACGAATTCTACCGCCGCGCCGTTGAGGAGTACGGAGTACACTACATAAAGGGTACGGTCGGCAAGGTCACACCCGAGAGCGGAAAGCTCAAGGTTCAGGCATCCGACCTTATAGAGAATAAACAGCTGCATATTGATGCAGACCTCGTGGTGCTTGCCGCCGCAATAGAGCCGGACAAGAGCGCAAGACCCCTTGCAACCATGCTCACGGCATCAATGGACACCAACGACTTTTTCACGGAGGCGCATCCGAAGCTCCGTCCCGTAGAGAGCCCGACCGCAGGCGTATTCCTCTCGGGCGCGTGCCAGGGACCTAAGGATATCCCCGAGACGGTTGCTCAGGCGGGCGCTGCCGCATCAAAGGTTATAGGACTTCTCTGCAAGGATAAGCTGACGGGCAACCCGTGCGTGGCTCATCCCGACGAGAATATGTGCAACGGCTGCTCGACGTGCGAAAAGGTCTGCCCCTACGGAGCGATAACCTACGTCGAAAAGGAATTCCGTATGCCCGATCGCACCACGAGAGTGCGCAGAGTCGCGCAGGTAAACGAAGCGGTCTGCCAGGGCTGCGGCTGCTGTACGGTTGCGTGCATGTCCGGAGCTATGGACTTACGCGGCTTCAAGAATAAACAAATTATTGCGGAGGTGGATGCGATATGCAGGTAAACGAAAGCGAATACAGACCGCTCATAGTGGCGTTCTGCTGCAACTGGTGTTCATACGCGGGCGCAGACCTCGCCGGAAACAACAGACTGAACTATCCTGCGGACGTAAAGATAATACGCGTGCCCTGCTCGTGCAGGGTAAATCCGACGTTCATCCTACGCGCATTCCAGCGCGGGGCTGACGGAGTTATACTGTGCGGCTGCCATCCCGGTGACTGCCACTATACCTCCGGCAACTACTATACCCGCAGACGTATGGCTCTGCTCTTCTCAATGCTCGACTATCTCGGCATAGAGCGCGAGCGCACGCGCGTTGAGTGGGTATCCGCCGCCGAGGGAGCTAAATTCTCCGCGACGATGAACGAATTCTGCACGGCGGTTGCCGCCCTCGGAAAAAATAAAAGGCTGGAGGATCTGAGATGCAGAAAATAACACGTGAAGTCCTCATAGACAAGGCAGCAGACCTGCTCACTTCCGGCACGGTCGACCGTGTGCTCGGCTGGAAAAAGGGTGAGTTCGACTGGGACGTTACCCCCGCCGTTTTTAAAAGTGCCGAGGATATGAAGAAAGATTTCGTATTCAACAGCTTCTGCGGAGCGAATTTCTCCGGATACCTTGTGAGTGAGACGAGAAAGAGTGAGGGCAAGGTGCTTGTTTTCCTCAAGCCCTGCGATACGTACAGCTTCAATCAGCTGCTCACCGAGCACCGCTTTGACAGAGAAAAGGTTTATGCGCTCGGCGTACCGTGTAACGGTATGCTCGACGCTGCCTCAATTCGTTCAAAGTACGAGACGGCAGTCTCATGCACGGATGACGGCGAGAATGTCACGGTAAATACCATGTATGACGGCTCATTTACCGAGAAGAGAGAAAATCTCTTAGCTGAGCGCTGTGCAAACTGCAAGTCGGGTAAGCATGTCGCATATGACGAGCTGCTCGGCGAGGACGGCGAGGTAAAGGACAGCGCCCGCTTTGACGAGGTAAAGAGAATAGAGAGCATGACGCCCGATGAGCGCTTTGCATTCTGGCAGGGCGAGCTGTCGCGCTGCATACGCTGCAATGCGTGCCGTGATGTATGTCCCGCCTGCACCTGCGAGAAGTGCGTTTTCGACAATCCCGAATCGGGAGTCGAAAATAAGGCAGCCGCGGACAGCTTTGAAGAGAAGATGTTCCACATTATACGTGCGTTCCACGTCGCGGGACGCTGTACCGACTGCGGTGAGTGCTCACGCGTATGTCCTCAGCACATACCGCTGCATCTGCTCAACCGCAAGTTTATAAAGGATATAAACAGCTTCTACGGCGATTATCAGGCGGGCGCCGAGGTCGGCAGCCGCGCACCGATAGTCAACTGGACGGAGAACGATATCGAGCCGTCCGATGCTGTGAGAGGAGGCGGAAAAGATGCGTAAATCGGATTTGAACGGACTGCTCGCCGCGATAGCGGCAGGGCGAAAGCTCTATCTGCCCGTCGACACGGACGCAGGTACCCGTTTTGTCCTTTGGCAGGAGGGCGTTGAGCTTTCACACAGCCTGAACAGTGCGCGCAGCGCCAAGGATTTCTTCTTCCCTCAGACCGAAACTCTTATGGAGTTTAAGGTCGAGGGCAAGAAGATTGAAATAAAGGATATAAGAGAGGAGCACGAGGATTTCGCTCTCTTCGGAGTCAGAGCCTGTGACGTGCGCGGATTTGAGGTACTCGACAGAGTATTTCTCTCCGAGCCTGTCGACAGCTACTACAAGAACCGCCGCGAACACTGCACGGTATTTTCCCTTGCGTGCACCCGCCCGCAGGCGACATGCTTCTGCACGACCTTCGGTATAGACCCGGCAAACCCGGGCGCGGACGTACAGTGCTATATTGATGCGGACACCGTATACCTCGAGGCGCTCACCGACAAGGGAAGAGACGCCCTTGATAAGGCGGGCATTACCGATGAGTGCACGGATGAAACGGTAAAGGCTCAGAGAGATACGATAGGCGAGAGAATGAACGCTCTGCCGCTCGCGGGACTGTCCGCCGACGCTTTCGGTGCGGGCAAGACCGATGAGTATTTCGACAGCGACGCGTGGGCGCACCTGTCCGAATCTTGTCTCGGCTGCGGCACGTGCACCTTTGTCTGCCCGACCTGTCAGTGCTATGATATAAAGGATTTCAACACGGGAGACGGCATAAAGCGTTTCCGCTGCTGGGACTCGTGCATGTACTCCGAGTTTACGAAGATGTCGGCGGGGCAGCCTCGCCTTACTCAAAAGGAGCGCTTCAGGCAGAGATTTATGCACAAGCTTGTTTATTTCCCCGAGAACAACGACGGAATTTTCGGCTGCGTCGGCTGCGGCAGATGTGTTGCAAAGTGCCCCATCGGGATGAATATAGTAAAGGTTATGAAAACCCTTTCGGACGGAGGCAAAGCAGATGAATGAGATAAAAGAACCGCTTATCCCCGTGATAGGAGAGGTTACGGATATACGTATCGACACGCCGGATATAAAGACATTCCGCGTGGTGACCCCCGACGGCAAAAAGCCCTTTGAGCACCGTCCCGGTCAGTGCGCTATGCTGTCCGTGCCCGGCGTCGGAGAGGGTATGTTCTCCATAACGTCCTCCCCCACGAATACCGAGTATATGGAATTCTCCATAAAGAAGTGCGGATGCGTTACCGAGTGGCTGCACTCCATGGAGGTAGGTCAGCAGATAACCGTGCGCGGTCCTTACGGCAAGCCGTTTCCCGTTGACACCGAGTTTGCCGGACACAATATGCTCTTTATCGCGGGCGGCGTCGGACTCGCTCCCCTGCGCTCAGTAATAAACTATTGCCGCCACTACCGCGACAGATACGGAGTGATAGATATCGTATACGGCTCGCGCAGCAAGGATGACCTGCTCGACTACCGCGAGATAATCGACGAGTGGGCTAACGACGCGGGTGTAAACGTCCACCTGACCATTGACCGCGAACAGGAGGGATGGGACGGACACGTCGGATTTGTTCCGAACTACGTAAAGGAGCTCGGCTTTGACACCGACAAGATCGCGGTGCTCTGCGGACCTCCGATAATGATAAAGTTTACCCTTGCGGGTCTTTATGAGCTCGGCTTTGATAAAACGCAGATATATACCACGCTTGAATTGCGCATGAAATGCGGTATCGGAAAGTGCGGCAGATGCAATGTCGGCACTAAATACGTCTGTAAGGACGGACCGGTGTTCCGCTTTGACGAGCTTGACGAGCTTCCCGATGAGTATTGAGAAAGGATACGGAACAATGGAAAATACTGTAAGTATATACCTTTTCGGCAAGAAATACGAGGTCCCCTCGGAGCTTACCATAATGCGCGCCATGGAGTACGCGGGCTATCAGCTCGTGCGCGGCTGCGGCTGCCGTAACGGCTTCTGCGGAGCGTGTGCGACCATTTACAGAATAAAGGGGGAGCGGGAGCTTAAGACATGCCTTGCCTGCCAGACCAAGGTCGAGGAAGGCATGTATGTGGCGACTCTGCCGTTCTTCCCGCTTGTAAAGCAGGTTTACGACATAGAGAAGATAAAGCCCACCGAGCAGATAATGATGCAGCTTTATCCCGAAATATACGCGTGTGTCGGCTGCAACGCATGTACAAAGGCTTGTACTCAGTCTCTCAACGTCATGCAGTACATAGCATATGCACAGCGCGGCGAGTTTGAAAAGTGCGCCGAGGAGTCCTTTGACTGCGTAATGTGCGGCTGCTGCTCATCCCGCTGTCCCGCAGGTATATCGCATCCTCAGGTTGCGATGCTCGCACGCAGACTCAACGGAAAGTATTTAGCTCCCGTTTCCGCTCACCTTGAGGAGCGCGTAAAGGAAATAAAGGACGGTACGTTTACAGAGCTTATAGAGTCCCTCATGGGCAAGCCCGTCGAAGAGCTGAAAGAGCTTTACAACAACCGCGAGATAGAAAAGTAAGGGAGAAGAGCCATGTATTCAAAAGAGTTTGAAAAATCGCTTAAGGCAGTCGAGGCGGCACGTGAGGAAAACGTCCGCTATGAGCCTGCCCGCATGACCGCAAAGGAAAAGGAAGACCTGCTGTGCGCTTTTCACCCCGACTACAAAAAGAGCGAGTTCAAGGAGCTGACGATAGGTCCGAACAAGGGCGAGAGCGTTCCCAAAGAGTTATGCGATATGCTCGAGGCTCACAGCCGCATAAGCGCTCAGTCGGTAGACCTCAATAATCCGACATACGACGTAGACGTGCTTGTCATCGGCGGAGGCGGCGCAGGTTCATCAGCAGCAATTGAGGCAAATGAGGCAGGGGCTGATGTCATGATAGTGACGAAGCTGCGCATAGGAGACGCAAACACCATGATGGCTGAGGGCGGCATACAGGCTGCCGACAAGCCGAATGACTCTCCCGCGATACACTTTGTCGACGCATACGGCGGAGGACACTTTGCCGCTAAGCGCGAGCTGCTCTCAAAGCTTGTTACCGAAGCTCCCGAGGCGATAAAGTGGCTAAGTGAGCTGGGCGTTGAATTTGACAAAGCACCCGACGGAACCATGATCACGACCCACGGCGGCGGCACGTCGAGAAAGCGTATGCACGCAGCCAAGGACTATTCGGGCGCTGAGATAATGCGCACGCTGCGTGATGAGGTTATTAACCGCGGCATACCCGTAGTCGACTTTACGTCGGCTGTCGAGATTATCCTCGATGACAAGGGAAATGCGGCAGGCGCCGTTCTCATGAATATGGAGACGGGCGAGCTTATGGTTGCCCGCGCAAAGACGGTTATCATTGCCACCGGCGGAGCGGGAAGAATGCATTATCAGGGCTTCCCGACCTCAAACCACTACGGTGCTACCGCAGACGGACTTGTCCTCGGGTACAGAGTCGGCGCTAAGCTGCTTTATGCAGACACACTGCAGTACCATCCTACGGGCGCTGCATTCCCGGAGCAGATATTCGGTGCTCTCGTTACCGAAAAGGTACGTTCGCTCGGAGCAAAGCTCGTAAACCGCGACGGTAAGGTATTTATGCATCCGCTCGAGACGCGTGACGTCTCGGCTGCATCCATTATCCGCGAGTGCAGCGAGAGAGACGAAGGCGTTGACACGGGAAGCGGAAAGGCCGTATGGCTTGACACCCCGATGATAGAGATAATCGGCGGCGAGGGCACTATTGAGAAGCGCATTCCCGCAATGATGCGTATGTTCGCAAGCTACGGCATAGATATAAGAAAAGAGCCGATACTTGTCTATCCGACGCTGCACTATCAGAACGGCGGACTTGACATAGGCACTGACTGCATGAGCACGTGCGTACATAATCTTTTCGGCGCGGGCGAGGCCGTCGGCGGCATCCACGGCAGAAACAGACTGATGGGCAATTCTCTGCTTGATATCATAGTATTCGGCAGGAGCGCGGGCAGGAGCGCGGCAGCGAGCGCACACGGGACAACGGTCGGCAAGCTTACCCTTGATCACATAGAGAAATTTGAAAACGAGAGAAAGGCAGCGGGCATAACGACCGATGCCGTGTCTCCCAAGCTGCTCCCCGACTACAGACGCAAGAGAAGCGAAATATAAAGGAGAACAAAGGAAATGACAGGTATGATAACAGACCTTTTTGAGGCGCTTACAATATTTTGTTTCGGTCTGTCGTGGCCGATATCCATACGCAAGTCTCTTATTTCGAGAACCGCAAAGGGCAAGAGTCTCTTCTTTGAGATATTTCTTCTCATCGGATATGCGTTCGGAATTGCACGCAAGATAATACAGGTTGTTGCTCTCGGCAGCAGCGGATTTATCTTCTATCTGAGCTTCTTCTTCTATGTTCTCAACTTTATCGAGATATCGATAGACGTTGCTCTCTACTTCCGCAATTCGCGACTTGACCGCGAGGCTGAGAACGCACAGAAATAAAATTTCGCATAAATCAAAAGAGAAACTCTACTCGGGTTTCTCTTTTAGTTTGCGTATGTAAAAACTGCTCTTTTCCCGGAAAAAGCGATGCGAAAGCTTTTATAAAAGAGTCTACCTGTTCGGCTGTCATGGCGCCTTGCCATGTCCGCCGCCGCGCCCGCCATAACACGTGCGCCCGCTCGGGTGACAAACATTGTTCGTCCACGTGTCTGCCCGTGCACCGCGGCATAACGCTTTGTTTCTAAAAAGCCTGCCCGTGCGGAACAATATGCACGAAAAAAGCACCCGGGCGACTTTACCTGAGCGCTCAGCGTGCTTTTTTGCTTATTTTTTGTTTTTCTTTGCGATTTCGGCTATATCACCCACACCGTTCAAAACCATACTCGGGCGGTAGGCATATGTCTTTAACGTATCGCGGGTCGAAACTCCGGAGAGCACAAGAACGGTTGACATACCGCTCTCCATTCCCGATATGACGTCCGTGTCCATCCTGTCGCCGACCATTACCGCCTCGGCTGAGTGGCAGCCGAGCATTCTCAAACCCGTGCGCATCATCAAGGGATTCGGCTTCCCGCAGAAGTACGCCTGCTTGCCCGTCGCCATCTCGATGGGGGCGATGAGCGCACGGCAGGCGGGCGCGATACCGTTTTCGATAGGTCCGGAGACATCGGAATTCGCGCCTATCAGCTTTGCTCCCGCCATGACGAGATTAGTCGCCTTTGTAAGAGTGTCAAGTGAATATGACCGTCCCTCACCGACCACCACATAGTCGGGATTGACGTCATTCATAGTTATTCCCGCATCATAGAGGGCGTTGAAAAGTCCGGCCTCGCCTATGGCAAAAACCGAGCAGCCGGGTGCTTGGTCTTTTAAAAACGCAGCAGTGGCAAGTGCGCTCGTATAAAAATGCTCCTCGGATACGTCAAGCCCCATGCGCGCGAGCTTCTGGTTAAGTTCCCTCGGGGTATATCCGCTGTTGTTGGTCAGAAAAAGATATTCTTTATTTTCGTCATGCAGCCACTGAATGAACTCCGCAACCCCGGGCAGAATTCGATTACCGTGGTATATAACGCCGTCCATATCGCAGATAAAGCCTTTTTTCTTGTTAAAATCAATTTTACCGGCTGTAATACTCATATTCCGCAGTCCTTCATCAATATTTTCACGCATCTATTATATCATCCCAAATGTAAAATTTCCATCGTTTGCACGTAAATTTTACTTACCGTTTTGCATTTTTATTTTGCTCACGTTTAATGCACTACGGTAAATATATCCCCTTTAATATATTCCTCAATATTCGCCTGTCGAAAACCCGACTTTGTAAACGTCTTAAATAAGAGAGCCTGCCGTTGCTTCATGCGAATAAGCTCGTCCCATATCTTCCCGAGACGCGCCTTTTTTCCTCATATTAATAAAAAAAGGCTTGCCTGCTGCGGCGAGCCTCAAGGTCAGGACGCTTGTACTCAAGCGTTGAAAATTTTTCGGATCTGAAAAATCCATATCATAACGGCTGTTTCTAATAAAATGATTCAGTATTTTTCCCTTCTGCCGAGAAAAGATTCCGTTATGTTTTCTAATTCTGAAAAGGAAGGATTATTCACTTTTTTCCCAATAGGGATAGTCCGAAAACACAAACTTTCCTGCGGCGTTTTTCTCTGTCGGCAGATCAACATAGAGCTTGCTGCAGCCCGGCGGCGTTTTCACAGCTATCACAACTGTAAATTTTCCGTTGCCTTCATCGCGGACGCAGTCCACACAACTGTTGTAAGAGGCTTCCCCCTTGCGCTTTTTGCAAACCGCATAGACATCGCCTTTGTATTCAATCAGTTCTTTATCGGCAATAGCACGGTTCAGCGTTTTATCGGTAAATTCCTCCGAAAAAACCTTTAAGAAATTTTTGCGGACATTTTCGATCGAGTTTATGTAATCATACGGAGGAAACATAGGCACATAATTCTTTTGCTTGAACCGTACAGGCTTAGCACTGCCCGGATACTCACCTGCGAAATTCAGGCTCATCCATAGGCTTCTCGCTTTATCTGCCATTTCCCTCGCATCTGCGTAGTATAGGACTGTTCCATCCTCAGGATAAAGCTCATACCCGTTTACACCGCGAAGGCTTTCAATTATTGCAAGCTTATCGTTTTCATAATTCTTCCAAATCGCAATAGCTTCCTCCGAAACACTTTCCGTATATAAAGCTATTGAATAATTGTCACGTGCCGTAATAAATCTGACCTCTTTGTCCGAAATAAGCCGCCCGACTTCTATTCTGCCCTTATAGGTGTCCGATGCATAGCCGTATGTATCGCTGTCGATTATAAAAAAGGTGAGCTCGCCTCCGCCGATCTTATCAACGAAAAATGCCACCCGGTTTTCGGAAAAGCTTGCCGTAACGGTACCCACCCAGCTCTCCGGCAGCGTGATCTCATAGGTGCCTTCGGAAAAC
>CAKSEI010000014.1 GCA_934446285.1 uncultured Eubacteriales bacterium
GTCCAGACGGCGGGACAGCTTTTCCAGCCGGTCGGAAGCCTCAAGCATCACCTTGTCTATGCCCCCGCACCTATTCGTGCAGAGCCTGTCAATCGGACAATCTTTGCACCCCAGCTCCATGGAGCCGCAGCACCGCAGGGCTTGCACCAGCTCCGCGTCCAAAAGCTTTTTAATTTCCATATTTCTGGCTCCCTCCAAAATTCCGGCCCGGCCCCGTGGGCGTCACCGACACCACCCGGGTATCGCCGTACCGCTCCAGCAGCATGGCCAGCTGCTCTTTCACCGCCAGCGCCAGTCCCTCCGGCGCCGCCACGTCGATCACCACGCGGATCATGTCGCATCATTCCTTTGGAACTCGTCATAGAGTTCCGAGAAGCGACGATTCCAGAAGCGCAGTCGCCAGAGGACCAGCACGCCTAAGACAATCCACTCAATTGCCGCGATGGATACCAAAATGTTATTCATGCTCTCTCCTCCTCCGGCTAATCTCCCGGTCCAGATACCAGCGGGCCTTTTCCAGATCCTCAACAGCCTTGTCCGGATCTTTCTTTCCGGCCCGGGCGATGTACTTGACGGCGTTGCCCAGGTGGAACCCCAGCCCCTTGTCCTCGATAAAGTCGATGACCTCGATCTTCCCGTCCGTGTAGTGGGCCGGGTGGTTCACCGGGTCGTCCGCAACAAAATTGGTCATGATGTAGTCAGCCATCTCTTACCTCCACATATGCCTCTTCGAGCAGGCTTTCAACCGTTGCGCCGTCGCTGTCCCCGATAAAATTTCCGCAATCGTCATAATACAGATATGCCGTATACGGTCTGGCTTCAATGCCCGTGTACTTCTCCAGCACGCGGTGAAATTCTTCTTTGCCGTAAAGAGCAGCATCCTCAATCATCGAGAGCTGCTGCTTTGTGATAAAGTCAGCCATCCCCCAGCACCTCCTTCGCAATTTTCAGCAGCTCGACCAGATCGTAAAAGCACCTGCCGTCCAATCCGGTCTCCCGCTTCGTTTTGTCCAGATGGTAGATCACCGTGTTGCGGTGCATGTACTCCCGGCGGGCGACCTCGTTGGCGTTCATATTGCAGTCCGCCATCGCCACTATGATACGGGCGTCTGTCTTAGTCATGGATCACACCATCCATCCGGTTCAATCCCCAGTCTCCGGCACCAGCGGGCATGTTTTTCAGAGATCAGATACAGATTTTCTGTCAAACACAGTTCCATCGCGCAATGCACCACGTCGCTGTACTCTTCGATGAGTTCCGCGCGGCAGTCCGTCTCAGTCATGGGCGTTGGGTTCCGCCCGTCCAGCACCCGGCGCAGCTTGAGCGCCGCCTGTGCCAGCTCGGCGGCTTCCTCTGCCAGCTGGGCCAGCACCTCTGCTTCGCCCAGAATGTCAATGATCTCAGCCATTGTCATCCTCCAGTTCGCACACCCACGTACATTCGGCGCAGTCCTGATACTCCCCGGTGTCGATGGGGCAGGGTTCATTGTCCGCCCACTCCGGTTTCATGCAGCAATATCTCATTCCGTGACTTTCTCCTTTCTCAGCGTTTGTTCCGCTTCCTCGCGGGTGAGAAATACGGTCTTGCCAAATCCGTTTAGCGCTACGCCATATTCCCGCCCTCTGGCACCTATTGGCTCAAGGCCAATAAAGCCGATTTCATTGCCCATACCAATCTGCTTGACCTCGCACTCACTTATATGCTTATCCGTGTCCAGCAAGGCGAACACCCGCTGGCCCACCTTGCACGGCAGTACCACCGCGCGCCCGTCCCGCTCAGCGGCGACGATCTCGCGCATCCGGTCCACGTCGATACCGTCAAACAGCGCTGTGAGAATCGCCATGTCCATGCGCATGGAGGTGACGTCTGACGGCATCATGTGCGTGTCCTCGTAAGCGGCGAGACGGAGGAATCGCTCCTCCGGGATATTGCGCGGGTAGCCGTTCCGGATGCGATTCTCGTACTCCTTGCGCTGGGCATCGGCTTCGCGTTTGTCTGTCAGTCGTTCCATCATTCCGCCTCCTGCATCCAGAACTCCCGGCGGCACGCGGAGCAGCACGCCGACTCGTCATAGCAGCCGCCGAACTTATCCCGGTGCGATTCAGACACCGAGCTGGGGCACATATTCAAAATTCCATCATCGTCGAGGACACTGCCGGGGAAAAGCTTCAACATCTCACTCTGTCTGGTCTTGCCGGGGTGCTCCTGCGCCCACTGTTCCACAATGGAGACGACCTGCTCCGCGTTCTCGCCGAGGAGCAAAGGCTCGCACGCTCCGACCAGCCCACGGATCGGGTACCCATCCGAGCAGTTATCAAATCCCCGGCACATCCTGGCCCTGGCTCTCAGAAAATCAACCGCGTCCATCGTCCGCTCGCCCTCCCGCAATGTATAATTTCAGCACATGGGCGGCGCGCATCAGCACCGCGCACCCCAGCATATCGCAGCGGTGCTCACTGCCGCACCCGGCGCAGGCGGGGCCGCCCTCTACATCGTCGGCCAGCGTCCGCAGAGCTAGCTCCGTGGAGGCCACGTCCGGGTATCTGCCGGACTCTATGTCCTTGAGCTTGGCCACCGCGCCGTACACCTTGGGCGGGAGCGCGGACAGGTCCACGCCCTCAATGCCCCACTCGCCGTTGGGTTTGTTGTATGTCAGTCTGCTCATGATGCAGCCGCCTCCTTTTGTTTTTTCGGGCGGGAGATCTTCGGCGTCCCGTCCTTATTCCGCGGGCTGCCGGCCTGAAGCCAGCGCAGCCATGTGTCCAGAAACTCCTTGTGCCGGCGGCGCGGCCCGATGCCGTCATGCAGGTCGTTGCTCTCGCCGTGGATCTGCTGGATCTGATTGCCGCGCATCTCAATGGTCACGTAAGGCACGTGGGGCGTGGATGCCTTCCGCAGGAACACGATGGACAGCACGCCCTTGATATGCCGCTCGGCATATCCGCCCACGCAGTGATGCAGGGCCTGCCCCTCCCGCTTGATGGCGGCGGAGGACAGGGGGAACACAATCCGCAGGTCGTCCAGTTCAAACTCATACTTGAGCTTGCGGCCCTTGGCGTCCTTGATCTTCCGGGCGTCTGCCTTCTCGGCCTGCGCGTCCTGCGCCGCGGCCCACTGGTCCGTCGCGGTGTCGTGGGCGGCGATCAGATCCTCCGGCCAGAGCACCCGGCTGTGCTCCATGCACCGGCCGAGGTGCCACGCCGCGTCGATGTAATCCCGGTACAGCTCATAGGCGTCCCACACCCGCAGGCTCTCGACGGTCTCGGTGAGATCTGTCAGGTAACGGATCAGCCGGTTGACGTCCAGCCTGTACTTCCGGCACATCCGCAGGATCGGCATACGGTCATCAAATTTCCAAAACAAATTCCAAAAATCCATCGCGTCCTGGATAGACCAGCCTGCATTCAGGTGCCGGTTGGCGTAGTTCCGGCACTCCAGCGCCCCAAAATCCGGCTGGAGCGCGATGACCTGCCGCAGCTCCTGCTTGGTCAGGCCCATGGCCCTCCGGACGTCCGGCTCCTCCCAGCGGATGGCGGCGGCAAACTTTTTGCGCTGATAGACAAGGGCCTCCACCGGCTGGGACAGCCCGGCTTTTACCAGCATCTCGATCTGCCGGGGATAGATGCAGTAGGCGGTCAGATAGCTGACAAAATCATCGCACTTGTGGGGATACCCCCGGGGGCCGCCGGGCCGGTACGCCCAGCCGCCGAAATACTGACAGTACCGGAGCGCCGGATTGTCCTCCAGCTCACAGCGGTTGAGGACAGAGTAGGGCTCATGCCGGTAGTAGCTGATGTACCCGACGTTAAACGGCTCCTGCACCAGCTTCCGGCTGCTCAGTTTCCCTCGCTCCCACGTGATGTATGGGTCGTCACAGCCCCAGATCTGGCGGTCTGCCTGCATGACCTCGCCGGGGGCGAAGCGGTAGCCGCTGGACACCCAGTAATAGGGCCGGGCCGTTAGCTCGTCCTCCGTTTTGTACCGCTTGTTCAGCACCAGCGCGTCCGCGTAGAGAGCGCCGTCCTGATCATGGAGCAGCAGGACGCACCGGTTCGCTTCCAGCAATTTCCGCTTTCCCGCCCGAGACAGGTCTTTCATGGTGGCGCCCCGGCCGCACCACGGGCAGTCGCACAGGCCATTGTGGATGCTGGCGGCCAGCAGCGCCCGATCCTCCGGGGTATCTGTCCGCCGAAGGCCCTCCAGCGTGTACCGCTTGCCGCAGCAGGAGGTAAAATACTCCGTGCCGCCATCCTTCCGGCGACGGAAGAAGATGTAGTGTGGAAATTCATCGTTCATCAGCTCGATGTCCGCCTCAGTGACCGTCGGCCAGCCGTTGAGGATCTGCCGCTCCTGCTCTGTGATCTTCATCGCTGCCGCCCCCTCAGAAAAAGTCCGACAGGTCGATGACGATGTCCCGGCTGTCCGTCTCGGCGGGCTCCAGCTGGATCCGCAGTTCCATGACGACGGTGGCCCCGGCGAAGTAAAACGCGGCGGCCCGTCGGTAAGCCTCAATGTCAGACAGAGAGGACTTGACGCCCTTTGAGACTTCCGCCATGCAGGCCGCGAAATCTTTGCCCTGCACGACAGCCTGCGCAAACTCCTCGTTCTGGCGGCAGAAGGACAGCAGCGACTCGAACACGGCGGATTTCATGACCTCCTGATAGCGGTCGCCCTTGAACTTGCCATACTCGGCGGTGAGCTTCTCCACCGCCTGCTCCCGGTAGCTCATTCCGCCGCCCCCTTTACCTTGTCCGCCAGCGCCAGCAGTGCCCGCCGGACGCCCTCCGCCGAGGACGGGTCCTCGCGGGACCGGAGCTTGAGCATCAGGCCGTGGAGCTTGTTGATCACATCCTGCGCCTGACCAAATAGGATCTCAAAGGCCGCGAGGTCTTTGTCGCTGGAGATCGCCGCCTTTTTCTCCTCCTTGGCCAGCGCGTCCAGCTTGGCGGTGGCGGCGGCCAGCTCCTCCGCCAGCTCCTTTTTCTGCTTCTCGGCCTTGTCTTTGGCGGCCTTAGCCTTGTCCAGCTTAGCCTGCATCTCCGCCCGGGCCTTGTCCTGCGCCTTTTTGACGGTCTCGGGGTCCGCCACCTGCTCCACGGCCACCTCCACCGGCCGGGCCCGCAGCTCATCCAGTTCCTTCCGGGTCTGCTCCAGCTGTCGGGCGGACTCGGCAAGGCTCTCGTTGACCACCTGCATCTGACGGGCGATCTCGTCCCGGGCCAGCTCCGCGGTCCGCTGCTCCGCCGCGGCCCTCTCCGCGTCCAGACGGGCGGCATCCCGATCCCGGATGGCCTGCGCCAGCTCCCGGGAGGACATCTCCGCGGCGGTCTTTTCCTCGCCGTCCACCACGTGGACGGATGAGATAAACTCATCCCGCTCCTCCTCCGGGAGGGCCAGCAGCGTCAGCGCCTTGGACGCGCCCAAATCCGCAAGCGTCTGCGGATTTGACCACTCCCGGGCCAGCCGCATGAAATTCTGCGCGGAGCGCTCGGAAAACTCCACCCGCTCCGTCAGCCACGGCAGCCACTCTCCGTGATCCAGCATGGCCTTTGCCTCCGCCAGCCGCTGGCCGATGGTGAGGATGGCCTCTCCGCCGGCGCGCTTCGCGTCGAGGATCTCGCCGGTGATGGTCTCGATGTCCCGGGCGGCGGGCTGCTCCGGCCCCGCCGGGGTGACCAGCGTCTCTGTTGTTCTCATGGTAATATTCCTCCTGTTACTTTTTGGTATTTTCCCGCGCCGCCGCGCACTGGAGCGCCACGGCTCCGGCCCAGCAGGCGTCCGCCGTCTCCAGGTGCCCGTCCCGGATCTCGGCGGTCTCGGCGATCTTTGCCATGGCCCGATGGCGGGCCATCTCATACAGCAGCAATGTGACGTATCTCGTTGTTCCGCTCATGTCCCGCCTCCTAAAAACGGATTGTCCTCGTCTCCGCCGCGGATCTCCTGAAATTGAACCTGTCCCGTCATCCTCCGGCCGCGGTTGGCGGCCTTCGCCGCCCGGCCCGCGGCGGCCAGCTGATGGGCCACGCTGGTATCCGGTTTCCGCTCGACCTCCACCATGGTCTGTGTGGGGCCGTTGAAGTCCAGATACGCCGTAAATTTTGGGCCCTCCTTGTTTTTTCCCAGTTTGAATACCCGCTGGGAGTTGTTGTCATTGGGATCGTCCGCCCAGAGCAGGAACGCAAGGTCCGCGTCCTGCTCGATCTGGCCGGACTCCTTGAAGGACTGCATGGTGGGCGGCACAGGCTTTTTCTCATCACCCTTCCCGGTCTTTTCCGGCCGGGCCAGCTGGGCCAGTGCCACCACCGTGATGTTGTGGGCCTGCGCAAACAGCTTCAGCCCCCGGGACACCGCCGAGACCTGACTGTACCGGTCCCGTCCGCCGCCCTCCACCAACTGAAGGTAGTCGATATAGATGACCTCCGCGCCCTTGGATACGGCATCCGCCGCGATGTCGTCCACCGTGGAGCCCGCGGCCCGGACAAACTCAATGGGCGTCTCGGTCACAAACAGGTTGGCGGCCTCCGCCGCCCGGGAAAACTGTGTCTGCGTCAGCTCCCGGGTTTTGATGGACGTGAGGGACAGCTTTGCCAGATAGGCAAAAACACGGTCGGCCATTTTCTCCGGCCGGGTCTCCAGCGTATAGTACACGACCTTGTAACGCTTGGCCTGTGCGAGGGCCATCTGGATGGACAGCAGCGTCTTGCCCGCCGAGGGATACCCGCCCAGCAGGCAGAGGTCCCCGCGCTCTGCGTACACCGTCCGGTCGGCAGAGGGGATGCCCCACGGGAGATATTCCGGCTTTTCCGGGCTGGTGACCCGCCGGATGAAATCCTGCGCCAGCTCCGCCGCCGTCATGTGCGGCATCCGGGCGGTATCGCTGATCATCCCGGACATATCCCGGACGATCTGCCGGGCCTCGTCCAGCGTGGTGACCGTCAGCAGCTTGTCCGCCTGCTCCCGGAGCCGCCAGAGGGCCGCCCGCTGGCGGACCACGTCGGCGTAATACTCCACGTTGGCGGCGGTGGGCGTTTCCTGCATCAGCTCCGCCGCCCATCTGGCCCACGGCTCGCCGCCGCCCACTTGCTCCTGGATCAGCACCGGGTCGATAGGGCGGCCCGCGAGGAACTGGGCCTTGATGGCCCGGTAGGTATTGCGGCAGGGGCCGTCCGAAAAGTCCTCCGGCGCCAGCTTGGCCAGCACCGCGCCCACGCAGCGGTCGTCGATGAGCATGGAACCGATGACAGCCTTCTGCGCCGACAGACCGTCCGCCGCCAGCAGGTCGATGTCGTCAGCCATCATCACGCCTCCTCTGCCGGAGGATGATGGACACCGACGATTCGGAGCAGCCCAGCCGCCTGGCGACCTCCCGGTTGGTCAGGCCGATGTCGTGGAGCGTCCGCACCATGTCGTAGTCGATGATCGGCCCGTGGCCCCGGCGGGACAGCTCCCCGGCCTTGCGCAGGATGAGCGTCACCGTGCTCCGGCCGCAGCCCACCTCCTCGGCGATCTGGTCGTAGCTCCGGCCCTCGTGGTACAGGGCGACGATCTGCCGGGCGTCGTACAGCGTGTGCTGCTTTGCCCGGCGCTGACCGTCCGGCAGGTCTTTCCAGCACTTGCAGCGGTCCGGGTGGTTTTTGCACCGGTCCGGGCAGTCCGCCTGCAAGTCGCAGTATGTACAGCAGGGATCCCCGTAGACCCTGCGGCAGGAGTAGACCATGCACTTGATCATTCCGTCACCTCCGGATCCGGCGCCCAGTAGCCGCCGGAATCGGATGCCTGCGGCAGCTGGGACAGGTCCACGCCCTCGTTTTCCCACCGGAGCTGGTTGAGCCACGTGGACGGCATGGGGATAAACTCGCCGTCATCCTTGGTCCACTGGCGGGACTGCTTGTCCCGCTCCAGCGCCGCCGCCATGCGGCCGCAGGTCTCCCGGTCCGGCTTGAGCCTGCACCATGCCCGCAGGGCCGTCTGCTTGTTATCCTTTCTGGGGTATTTCGCCCAGAAGGCCTCGAACCAGTCCAGCCGGTAAGGCTCCGTCTTTTTCTTCGGCGGCTTTGCCGTGCCGCCCCCCTCCGGGGGGACTATAGGGGGGGACATGTTAGTACCCGCATGGTTATTACATGGTAATGCTTCGCCCGTTTGGGCAAATGAGTCTGCCTCTTCGGGCGTTTGCATTTGCCCATTTGGGCAATTGCAATTTCCCGGAAGGGCAATGCCGTACAGCTCCAGCGCCTCGTCGCTGGGCGAGTACCACGCCGTGCGGTCCCGCCGGTCGGAATTGTAGTTGCCGATCAGGATGGCTCCCTTGGCCTTGCAGCTCTCGATGATGCGGCGGATCTGCTTGCCCGTCCACCACGGAAACGCATCGTCAAAGGCTTTAACTGAGTTGTAGGTCCACCAGCGGCCATCACGGAAATTCCGCCCCTCGGCCTGATTGGTGCGGTACCAGTGGACGATGACGTCGAGGAAGATCGCCTCCTCCAGCCCGTACCGGACGGCCACGTGGCCGAACCCCTGTATCCTTGTCAGCGGCGTCACAAAATCACCCCCTTGTCATCCTGATTAAAACGTGCTATACTCACAGTGTTCTCATGGTGGCGTTCTTCGCTGCCGACGCCCTGACGGATGTGCCCGCATCCGCCGGGGCGCTTTTTTATTGTCCGAAGCGGCTTGTCCATCATCGTTTCCTCCCCTCGGTGCACACCAGCGCCCCGGCCGCGCCCAGCGTCAGCACCCCCACGGCCAGAAATACCGGGATGCCCTTTTCCATCAGCCCGTCCGCGAAGCCCGCGAACAGCAGGATCAGCATAAATGCGATCAGGTCTTTCATATGTAGCCTCCCGCGTCACTGCGCCGCCAGCGCTGTCAGCAGCCGCTGGACGCCCGCCAGCTTTTCGGTGATGATCCGATCCACGCCCTCGGCCGCAAGGTCGATAACCTCGTTGAGCCGGTAGGTGGGCAGGTCCCCGCGCTTGTACTTCACCAGCAGCCCCGGGCTGATGTTGTAGGTCCACCCACCCTTGGGCGACTTCACCGCGACGCCGAAGGGCGCCCGCTGTTCCTGCAATGCGTAGTACAAAGTCGTTGACGACCATCCGATATACCGGGCCGCCATTTCTACCGGAACGTTATCCTGCCGCAGGATCTCTTCATCTTCCGGGACATAGTATGTCGCTTTTCTTGGCATTGTGCTCCCTCACTTTTCTGTCGCACAGCTCACGGCCATGGCCGCCGCTGTAATGATCCGGATCTTTTCCACGACCCGCTCAAACCGTGGGCGCTCGTCCTCTGAGATCACGCCGTCCCGGGCAATGTCGATCAGTTCTCGGTCCAGACGGTCGTCGGCAAAATCATAGATCGCGTCGATCAGCGTCAGCGCCGCCTCCGGCAGGCGCATTGCCTGCACCTCGGGCAAAATCTCCCGGGCGGCTTCCGCAGAAGCGCGCAGGTGCTGGATGGCCAGCAGCTGGCTGTTATAGCACATGACCATGTCGTTGACGACCTCGTTGGGCGGCGTCCGGACGCCTGTCTCGTAGTCCGCCAGCGACCGGACGGAAATGCCCAGCATCTCCGCGGCCCGCTCCTGCGTCAGACCGGCAACATTCCGGGCGGCCCGGTAAATATTCCGGCAATCATTCTGCATGGTGCTTCCTCCTTTTCCGTGGTACGATAGGCTCATCGGTCAGCTGGCCTCCTCGTCGTGGTTATAGAGTTCGTCGATGGAGCAGCCCAGCACCCGCGCCAGCAGCGGCAGCAGCTGGGCCTTCGGGAGCGATATGTCCGATTCCCAGTTGTGAACTGCAACATGTGAGACTCCAACTTCTTTTGCGAGTTCTCTTTGACTAAGCCCAGCAACACGTCGGCGCGTTAAAATATTTCTACCAAGTGACATAAGCTCCCCCCTTGTTTTCGTTTTGCGCTTGTGTTAATCTGTAATTAAGCTCGCATAATAATATATAATCAGATTTTTTCTGATTGTCAATACAGTCATCAGCATTTTTCTGATTTTTGATTTTTTGCATAATTGGGGGTGCTTGTTTTGGGTGAATTTGACATGAATTATGATGCTACCAGAGATAGGATATTTCTTCTGGTGAAAGAGCTTCATATGTCCCAAAAAGAGTTTGCACAAGCCCTTGACGTAAATCCACAAACTGTTACTGACTGGAAAAAAGGAAAAAGCAACTCCTTTATGGGGAAGGTCGGTCCAATTTCATCTGTTTTGCACACATCAGTTCCATATCTGTTGCTTGGATCGGGTGAAAGGTATTCTTCTCATAAAGACAATGAGAACAAGCAATTGGCGCAAATGCTTGCCATCGAAAAGGCCAATTCTCAGATTGCTGATGATATAAATCGAAATTTGGTCTACGCGATGCAACACATTCTTGATATAGAACGCTCACAGAGCATTCAGTCAGGTCCTTCGCTACAAAACGACGAAAAGCGCCCCACCGATGGTGAGGCGCTCCCCAATTGCAATGTAATCAGCGTTGCCGGACGTGATGGCAGCTATACCGTAAAAAAACTGAGCGATGAGCAGTTTGCCGCACTCAAAACGCTCATTGACCAGCTCCCGGAGCTGCCGGAGAACGTCTGATCCTGTGCCTGTCTATGTAAGGGCGGAATTGCCGGTACACCTGACGCTCCAGCGTGCTGGACAGAAATGCACCGCGTTGGTACAGCACCTGCATTCTGGCCCAGCGGAATTCTGCCGCAGCCTGACTGATGTTGCACAGCTGCGCGATCTCGTCAGCCGATCCAACGCCGCAGCCCCACAGCACGCAGGCCGGTGCCAGCAGGCGGGACGCGAACACATTCGCTGCCTGCTCAATGGGGTTGTCGGATGGCTTCGGTTCCCGGTTCAGCAGGCCGCTGTGCCCGACATGCCCCAGCAGGATATGCCCCAGCTCGTGGGCGGCGGTGAATCTCTGCCGAGCGATAGAGACCTCGGTGGAGACGAAAATAACGGGTTGCCCATCCAAGATGAGGCACATCCCGTCGTTTTCGTCTTTTGGCGCATATAGCCGAGTCTGGATCCCCAGCGCATGACAGATCTGCGTCACTTTGATCGGCAGTTCGTCCGCCTCAACTGCAATTAGCAGATTCCAGACTGCATCTCGCGCATTTTGATAGTCTTTGTAATTCAAAAAAACACCTCCACAAAGAATTGTAGAGGCACAGCGAGAAAAAGTCTCCGAGTAAATGATGGTAATTTTAATAAGGGAGGGGCCCTCATGGCATTGCGATTCCGGAAAAGTGTTAAGCTCGCCCCGGGGGTTCGGCTGAACCTCGGCAAAAAGAGTACCGGCATCAGCGTCGGCGGGAAGTACGGCGGATTTTCTGCCAACACCCGCACCGGAGTCAGGGCGAGAGTGTCAGCGCCCGGAACGGGGCTGTCGTATACTTCCAGCCTATCGTCTGGGGGCGGCAGGAAATCGAGCAAGCGCACCCAGTATCATTCTGGGTCGAATGCATCTGCACAGGACATCTCTGATTGGTTTGACGCAGACGGAAGATTAGACCTTTGGGTTGACGCCGAAACCCTGTCAATCCTCTCCTTGGATGCGCTGGAGCGCTATCAAGAGGTTGTCCGCAAAATTTTGGACGTCGAGATGGAGAAACGGAGCGACCTTCAATACACGGAAAGACTGTTAGCCCAATATAGGCTTGCGGTAGCAGAATATACATCAAGGGCAAATGAGGTCAGATCCAGCAAACAGCAAAAACCAACCTTCAAGGAGGGTTGCGTCCAGCAAAAATGGATTCTTTTGGTTTTTGCTATCCTTTTTTGTGCTTGTGGAGTTCTTTATTGCGCCCTTGACGGGACGATCAATTTTCTTGGACTGTTTATGACCGGGCTGGGACTCTTTAGCCTTGTCTGCTTCCTCATCGGCATCTTTGCCAACGATTGATATTCGGATTGGCCCTTGCGCCTGCGCTTAGCTGGTCCAGACACCGACAAAAATGCAAATTACAAATCCGCAGACGTCTGCGGATTTGGCCCTGACGTGATCCATGAGCAAAGATATTGCGGCGAAAGGGGAGATGATCATCATGAAACGTCCCAACGGAGCTGGGAGCATCGTCAAACTGTCCGGGAACCGCCGCCGGCCTTATGCCGTCCGCGTCTCCAATCGGAACGGTCATGGCCATGTTGTCCAGTCCGTCCTGTCCTATCACGCGAAGCTCCAGGAAGCTCAGGCGGCGCTGGATGAATATAACCGGCAGAAGGCAGCAGGGCGCGCGCCCGCCGCCGACCTCCTGTCCATGACCGTCCAGCAGGCGTATGACGCATGGAGCACCCGGGAGTACCGCAAGTGCGGCGAAGCCTCCATGCATAGCCATAAGGCCGCGTGGAACAAGCGCGTTTCACGCTATGCCGACCGGAGAATCCGCTCCGTCACGCTGGACGAGTGGCAGGCGGTTATTGATGATGCTGAAGCGCAGGGAATGTCTCAGTCTACCATCGACAACGCGGCGATCCTGATTCGCGCCTTGTGCGCCTACGCCGCTCAGCGGGATATCATCGGAAAGGACTACTCCGTCTATCTCGACATTCCTTCCGTGGATCCAAAGAAGAAAAAGGGGGCGTTTACCGACCTCCAGATCAAGCAGCTTGAAGACATGGCCGCTGCCGGTGTTCCTTGGGCGGACACCGCCCTCATTCTGTGCTATACCGGCCTGCGTATCTCCGAATTCGCCCAGCTCACGCCGTTCTCTTATCACCCGGAGCAGGGTGGGTATTTGCGGGGCGGCGTCAAAACCGACGCCGGCCGAAACCGGATCATCCCCATCCACCCGAAGATCAAGCCGTATATTGACAGGGCTCTTGCCTCCCGCGGGGATTATCTTTTCACCCACGACGGAGAATATCTCGCGCCGGACTGGTATCGGGTGAACGCCTTCCCGCTCATTGCGCGGGCTCTGGGAACCCCGGAGGCCACCCCGCACTGGTGCCGCCACACCTTCGCCACCCGGCTCCACGCCGCCGGCGCTGACCAGCTCGCCACTAAATGGCTCCTCGGCCATTCGACCAGCGGCGACGTTACCGCCCGGTACACCCACGAGACTATCGACGTCCTGAAACACAATATTTTGCTGCTGGCGTAATGTACGATAATAAGCCGTCAGTATCGCGTTAGTAACACGTTGGTAACAAAAAGCCGCACGAGCTATTGCAATTACTTGGTTTTTACTATTCGTGTTATTAAGAATTGCTTAAAGAATGTTTGAAAAAACAGAAAGAGGGCCGCGCAGGCGGCCCTCCGGAGGGATGGGAAATTACTCGGACAGATAGCTTTTCAGCAGCACCTGAAGCAGCTCGTCCCGGTCGAGACGGCGGATAAGGGTCCGGGCGTTGTTGTAGTTGGTGATATAGGTGGGGTCCTCGGAGAGGATGTAGCCCACGATTTGGTTGATGGGGTTATAGCCCTTCTCCTGAAGCGCGTTGTAAACGGTGGTGAGGATATATTTGATCTCTGCGTCCTTGTCACCGAGGACGTTGAACTTGCGTGTGTAGTCCATATCGGGCATTTGAGAGCACCCCCCTGCAAAAATTCTGAAACTATTGTACCCCGGCAGGAGAGAAAAGTAAAGGGATAGCGGGAAAATTTTGCTGGCCGTAACACAAATGAAAGAAAAGCCCGTTGAAAGAAATGATCTCTCAAAGAAAAACCCTCCGGGCGGATGCCGGAGGGCTTAGAAATTCAGATGATTAGAACACGCGGACAGCACCGACGTAGCGGGTGGAGTAGTAGCCGGTGACCAGAGAGCTGTAGATCACGCCGCCAGAGCTGGGGCTGGAAGAGTGGATGAACTGGCCGTTGCCGACATAGATGCCCACGTGGGTGATGTACTTGGAGCTGTGATATGTTTTGGTGAAGAACACCAGATCGCCGGGTTTCAGGTCGCTCCAAGAGACGCTGGCGTAACCGGCGGCCCACTGGTTGGAAGCGGTGCGGGGAACGGTGTAGCCCATGGCTTTGCACAGATAGTACACAAAGCCGGAGCAGTCAAAGCCGGAGGGGGAGGCCCCGCCGTACTTGTAGCGGACGCCCAGATACTGCTTGGCCAGAGCGACCAGTTCGTCGCCCAGACTGGAGGAGACGGCCAGTGCGGCGGCGTCCACCTCGGTGAGGTATTCGCTGGAAACATAGCCGTTGACCTTGCCGGTGGAGATCTTGGCCCAGCCGTTGGCTTCGTCCAGAATGGTGACCACAGTGCCGGAAGAGAGCTTGCCGACCTTGTCGTAGCTGGTGCCCGGGCCGCTGCGGACGTTCAGGGAGGAAGCATTGACCTTGGCCAGCTTCTCTTCCTTGACCTCGTCCTCTTCAGCGGCGGCTTCCTCATCGGAGAGGTCCGCGCCGTCCTCAAGGGCGGGAGCGGCCTCGGTCTCGCTGCTGTCGTCGGGAACAACGTCCAGATACTCGGCGGACATAAAGCCGGTCAGATCGCCGACCTGTACCTTGTACCAGCCGTCCTGAATGTCGGCGAGGACAGTGACCTCGGTGCCCTTCGCCACAGTCTCCAGCGTAGCGGAGGAAGCGGAGGCCTTCTCGCGGAGACGGAGGGACTTGGCGGTGACGGTGCCGGTACCGAAGGCGGCGGAAGAGATGCCGATGGTAAGGGACAGGGTCAGGGCAGCAGCGACGACGTTCCGGACGATGAGTTTGCAGCGAACCATGTCAAAGGCCTCCAAATCTGGTTTTTATCAGTCAAAGGTGTAAATGCTTTCGTTATTTGCCGGCCAGCGCCCGCATGAGCCACGTGGCGCCCATGTCGATGGCGGAGAACAGGTCGGGCAGGTCGCTCTTCTTGACCACCCGGTCCCGGCTCTTCAGGTCGGGGTCGGTGAGCTGGAGCTGAAGGTTGACCTTGTCGGCGATCTCAAGCCCGCCGTCCTTGGTGGTGCTCATGACTTGGATCATAATAATGTATTTGTCAGCCATGGAGCCGTAATAAATAAGGCTGCCTTTGCGGCGGAGGGGGTGCCCTTTATACATTAAAACGTTGTTGTTGTCAGCCATGCTGTGCCTCCTGAAAATGAAACGGTTACGAGGTCTGTAACCGGACTTGTTACAAATTTGTAACCATTGTAACCCTTTGAAACTATTTTGTCAACATAATATTTATGTGAAAGGCAGGAAAAATTCTCCGCGGGAGAGGGGATAGGGCGGTGCGCTTCCGCAAAATGGGAAAAACCGGCCGAAAAATGGGTGGAAACCATGAAAACTGTCCAAAAGGCGGGCATAAAAAAACGGCTGTCTGTGCAAGACGCGGCTTGACAGGCAACCATGGAAATAGTATAATAAATTGCTTTTATAGACAGCGTTGATCCAGGGGAATACACCCCCACGCTAAATGCAGTATAACAGACGGAAGTGCAGAATGCAAGAGGAAAAAATGCAAAGTGACAACAACGCCGGGCGTGCCGGCAAAAATCCTTTACGAGTGGAGCGTGATTCGGAAATGGCAATGAAGGTCACAGACAGAGTCAAGGACGTCTACTATGGCAAGACCCTGCGCAAGAGCTTCGCCCGCAGGGAGGAGATTCTGGAGATGCCCTACCTGCTGGAGATCCAGAAGAAATCCTACAAGTGGTTCTTTGAGACCGGCCTGCAGGAAGTATTCGACGACGTAGAGGCCATCACGGACTATGCGGGGAATCTGGAGCTGTCCTTTATCGGCTTCTCCATGGATGATCCCCCCAAGTACACCATTGAGGAGTGCAAGGCGCAGGACGCCACCTACGCCGCCCCCATGAAGGTGCGGGTCCGTCTGCACAACAAGGAGACGGACGAGATCAAGGAGCAGGAGATCTTCATGGGCGACTTCCCGCTCATGACCGACGCCGGCACCTTCGTCATCAACGGCGCGGAGCGCGTCATCGTCTCCCAGATCGTCCGTTCCCCCGGCGTGTATTACTCCAGGAACGAGGACAAGGCGGGCAACGTGACCTACGCCACTACCGTCATCCCCTACCGCGGCGCATGGCTGGAGTATGAGACGGACCTGTCCGACGTGTTCTATGTCCGCATCGACAAGAACCGCAAGCTGCCCGTCACCTGCCTGATCCGCGCCGTCGGCCCCAAGACCGACGCGGAGATCATCGACATGTTCGGCGAGGATCCCCGACTGCTGGCCACGCTGGAGAAGGACACCTGCAAGACCTACGAGGAGTCCCTGCTGGAGATCTACCGCAAGCTGCGCCCCGGCGAGCCCCCCACGGTGGACTCCGCCGAGAGCCTGCTCAACACCCTGTTCTTTGACCCCCGCCGGTACGACCTGTCCGCCGTGGGCCGCTATAAGTTCAACAAGAAGCTGGCCATCTGGAGCCGCCTGACCGGCCAGAAGCTGGCCGCCCCCGTGGCCGACCCCCGCACCGGCGAGATCCTGGCCGAGGCGGGCGAGGTGCTCACCCGCGAGCGCGCCAAGGAGCTGGAGGCCCGCGGCGTGAACGAGGCTGTGGTGGAGGTGGACGACCTGCACACCGGCGTCCACATGGTCAAGGTGTTCTCCAACCACATGGTGGACATGAAGGGCTTCGTGGACTTCGACCCCGAGGAGGCCGGCGTGTCCGAGAAGGTGCGCTACTCCGTGCTCGTGGAGCTGCTGGAGCGCCGGGACGCCGAGGGCCTGAGCGAGGATGAGTTCAAGGAGCTCATTCACGACAATATGGATGCCCTCATCCCCAAGCACATCATTGTGGACGACATCATGGCGTCCATCAACTATCTGAACTGTCTGGCCTTCGGCGTCGGCTCCGCCGACGACATCGACCATCTGGGCAACCGCCGCCTGCGCTGCGTGGGCGAGCTGCTCCAGAACCAGTTCCGCATCGGCTTCACCCGGATGGAGCGCGTCATCCGCGAGCGCATGACCATTCAGGATCTGGACATCGTCACCCCCCAGTCCCTCATCAATATC
>CAKSEI010000015.1 GCA_934446285.1 uncultured Eubacteriales bacterium
GGCGTACCCGACTCGGGGCTTGATGCCGCAGTCGGTTATTCAAAGCAGTCCGGCATACCGTATGAGATAGGCTTTATTAAAAATAAGTATATAGGAAGAACCTTTATCTCCCCGGGTCAGTCGAGCAGGAGCGACCTCGTAAGGATAAAGCTCAATCCGATAGAGAGCACGGTAAAGGGCAAGAGAGTGGTGCTCATAGACGACTCGATAGTACGCGGTACGACGAGCGCGAGGATAGTAAAACTGCTGCGCGATGCCGGAGCGAGAGATGTACACATGATGGTCTCCGCCCCTCCCTTTATCAATCCATGCTACTACGGTACGGACATAGACTCAAAGGACAATCTCATCGCCTGCAACCACACGGAAGAGGAGATAGCGCGCATTATAGGCGCGGACAGTCTCGGATATCTCAGCGTCGACAGCGTGAAGAAGATTGCCTGCGGAGTGAACGGGCGCGGCTACTGCACCGCGTGCTTCGACGGGGACTACCCGACAGAGATACCGCGTGAGACGGCGAAAAGCAGATTTGAAAGCAAAATAACCGAAAAGAAAGGTGGAAAGCATGAATAAGAATTCAAGGTCGGAGGCTTATGCACGCTCCGGAGTGGATATTACCGCGGGCTACCGCGCGGTCGAGCTGATGAAGGAGCATATCGCACGCACCGCCTTTCCCGGCGTTTGCTCGGACGTAGGCGGCTTCGGCGGACTTTTTGAGCTTGACCTTACGGGTATAAAAAAGCCCGTGCTCGTCAGCGGAACAGACGGAGTGGGAACCAAGCTCAAGCTTGCTTTCCTCACGGACAGGCATGATACAGTCGGTATCGACTGCGTTGCAATGTGCGTAAATGACATAATTTGCTGCGGTGCGCGACCGCTTTTCTTCCTTGATTACATAGCTTGCGGAAAGAATATTCCCGAGCGCATAGCCGATATCGTAAAGGGCGTGTGCGACGGCTGCGTTCAGTCGGGCGCAGCGCTCATCGGCGGAGAGACAGCCGAGATGCCCGGCTTTTACCCCGAGGACGAATACGACCTCGCGGGCTACTGCACGGGAGTGGTCGACCGCGACAGAATAATAGACAATAAGAGAATGACGAAGGGCGATATCATGATAGCGCTGCCCTCGAGCGGCGTACACTCAAACGGCTTTTCGCTCGTGCGCAGAGTTTTCGGCATAGGCGAGAGGGATGATATCTTCTCCCCTTGTCCCGACCTTGACGGAGCGAGCATAGCGGAAACTCTGCTCACCCCGACGAAAATCTACGTTAAGTCCGTGCTCGCCATGCTCGAAAAGGTCGACTGCAAGGGCATCTCGCACATAACGGGCGGCGGCTTCTACGAGAATATACCGCGCAGCATCCCCGACGGGCTCGGCGCGAAAATAGACCGTGCCGCACTCCGCATCCCGCCTATATTCTCTCTTATCGCCCGCACGGGAAATATCGATGAGAGGGATATGTTCAATACATTCAACATGGGTGTAGGCATGTGCGTAACCGTAGCGCGGGATGACGCGGACGAGGCTCTTCGCATCCTGCGTGAGAACGGTGAGGACGCATACATAATGGGAGAAATCATCAAGAGTGAAGAAAAGGTGATACTGTGAGACGTAAAAAGGTTGTAGAAATCAAACGCGCGGAGATAGCCGTGCTCGTATCGGGCAACGGAACAAATCTTCAGGCGCTGCTTGACGCCGAGAACTTCGGCGTGCTCGAGCACGGGCATATTTCGCTCGTCATATCGTCAAAGGAGGGCGCATACGCGCTCAAGCGCGCGGGCAGAGCGTGCATAAAGACCATGACCCTTGACAGGAAGAAGCTCGGAAAAGAGCTTTTCGAGCGCGAGCTTGCCGCGGCTCTCGAGGGCTATGACCTTATAGTCCTTGCGGGCTTTATGTGCATTCTCTCGGAGGACTTCACACGCAAATTCGATAAGAAGATAATCAATATTCATCCGTCGCTCATCCCGTCATTCTGCGGGGAGGGCTTTTACGGGCTGCACGTACACGAGGCGGCGCTCAAGCGCGGCGTAAAGGTGACGGGCGCTACCGTTCACTACGTAAACGAGATACCCGACGGCGGCGAGATAATCATGCAGAAGGCGGTACGAGTAAGACAGAATGACACGCCCGAGACTCTTCAGGCGAGGGTCATGCGCGAGGCGGAGCGCATAATACTGCCGCGCGCGGCCGAAAAAATATGCAGGGAGATGTTTGAGAAAGAGGAAGAAGAGAAAGATGAATGTATATAATATTTCTCACATAGAGGACCTGCTGAGCGGCAACAGCTACGCGGGAAGAGGCATTGTCATCGGTATGACCGAGGACGGAAAGAAAGCCTGTGCCGCGTACTTTATCATGGGCAGAAGCGAAAACAGCCGCAACAGAGTCTTTACCGAGAGCGAGGGCAGACTCTATACCCGCCCGTATGACGAAAGCAAGGTCGAAGACCCGAGCCTGATAATCTATACGGCGGTAAGGCAGAGCGGTGAGCACCTTGTCGTGACGAACGGCGACCAGACGGACACGGTATGTGACTGCCTCGACGCGGGAGGCAGCTTTGCGCAGGCGCTGTGCACACGCACCTTTGAGCCGGACGCGCCGAACTACACCCCGCGCATAAGCGGCATGATAACCTTTTCCGACGGCGATTTCTCATACGATATGAGCATACTCAAAAGCACGGACGGAAAGGGGCAGAGGTGCTCGCGTTATTTCTATTCCTACCCCTCATGTCCCGGGCTCGGGCACTTTATCCACACGTATATGGGTGACGGCAGCCCTCTGCCGACCTTTACGGGTGAGCCGGAGAGGGTCTTTATTCCCGATGATATAGACTCTCTTGCCGACGGGATATGGAATTCTCTTGATAAAGACAATAAGATTTCTCTCTATGTAAGATATACGGACCTATCGTCCGGAAAGACTCAGAGGCGGATAATAAACAAAAACACGGACGGAGGAGAAAAATGAAGAGCTACGAACTGAAATACGGCTGCAACCCTAACCAAAAGCCCGCATCCATCTACATGGCGGACGGCAGTGAGCTGCCGATAGAGATACTGTGCGGCAGACCCGGATATATAAATTTTCTCGACGCGTTCAACTCATGGCAGCTTGTCTCCGAATTAAAAAAAGCTCTCGGATATCCCGCCGCCGCATCATTTAAGCATGTCAGCCCGACATCCGCCGCGATAGGCAGACCTCTGCCCGAAAAATTAAAAAAGGCGTGCTTTGTTGACGATATCAGGGACCTCGACCTCTCGCCTCTTGCCTGTGCCTATGCCCGCGCGAGAGGAACGGACCGTATGTGCTCATTCGGCGACTGGATAGCCCTCTCAGACAGGTGCGATGCCGTGACGGCAAGCCTCATAAAGCGTGAGGTTTCCGACGGAATTATCGCGCCGGGATATGACGACGACGCGCTCGAAATACTCAAGAGCAAGAAAAAAGGCAATTACAATATAGTAAAGATAGACCCGAGCTATACGCCCGCCCCGCGCGAGACAAAGCAGGTATTCGGCATTACCTTTGAGCAGGGCAGAAATAATGCGGAAATCACTCCCGAAATGCTCAAAAATACGGTAACAAAATCAAAGTCACTGCCGAAGAGCGCGGAAGAGGACCTTATCATCGCGCTCATTACCCTTAAATACACGCAGTCAAACTCCGTATGCTACGCATATGACGGTCAGGCAATAGGCGTGGGTGCGGGACAGCAATCGAGAATTCACTGCACGCGCCTTGCGGGGACAAAGGCGGATACATGGTTTCTGCGTCAGCACGAAAAGGTCCTCTCCCTGCCCTTTAAGGAGGACGTGCGCCGCCCCGACAGGGACAATGTGATTGACGGATATATAAACGGAAACGAAGAGGACGTATGTGCCGACGGCATATGGCAGAGGTACTTCACCGAGCAGCCCGAGAGACTGAGCTATGAAGAAAAGAGAGCGTATCTTGACTCTCTCGACGGCGTTTCGCTTGCGTCCGACGCATTCTTCCCGTTCGGCGACAACATAGAGCGCGCAAAGCGGAGCGGAGTAAAATACATAGCAGAGCCGGGCGGCTCGATACGCGACGACGCGGTGATAAAGTGCGCGGACGGGTACGGTATGACCGTGGCCTTCACGGGCGTTCGTCTCTTCCATCATTGAGGTGAAAAAATGAAGATACTTGTTGTCGGAGGCGGCGGCAGAGAGCACGCCATCATAAAGAAAATAAAGGAAAACAAATCTGTCGAGAAGATATATGCTCTGCCGGGGAACGGCGGTATCGCACACGATGCCGAATGCGTTGCAATTAAGGCGGATGACATAAAGGGTATCACGGACTTCGCCGTGAAAAACGGCATAGACTACGCGATAGTCGCGCCCGACGACCCGCTCGTGCTCGGATGCGTCGACAGTCTCGAGAATGCGGGAGTCCCCTGCTTCGGTCCGCATGCGAATGCAGCGATAATTGAGGGCAGCAAGGCTTTTGCCAAGGAGCTGATGAAGAAATACGGCATACCGACCGCTCGGTATGAGATTTTCGATAATGCCGAGGAGGCGCTCTCTTATATAGAGACGGTCGGGCTGCCGACGGTCATAAAGGCTGACGGACTCGCCCTCGGCAAGGGAGTTATAATCGCTGAGACGCGCGAGCAGGCGCGTGACGCCGTGAAGAGCGTCATGAGTGATAAAAAATTCGGCAAAAGCGGCGATAAAATAGTAGTCGAGGAATTTCTCGAGGGACCGGAGGTGTCCGTACTCGCCTTTACCGACGGAAAGACAGTCGTGCCAATGGTTTCGTCCATGGATCACAAGCGCGCCCTCGACGGCGACAGAGGGCTTAATACCGGAGGCATGGGCACGGTTGCTCCCAACCCGTATTACACGGAGGAAACAGCGCGCGAATGCATGGAGAAGATATTCATTCCCACCGTGCGCGCGATGAACGAGGAGGGCAGGACATTTAAGGGGTGTCTCTACTTCGGACTTATGCTCACGCGCTCAGGCGCAAAGGTTATAGAATACAACTGCCGTTTCGGCGACCCGGAGACGCAGGTAGTGCTCCCGCTGCTCAGGAGCGACCTGCTTGACATTATGACTGCGGTAAGCGTCGGTAAACTTGCCGAGGTCAAGGTGAAATTCTCGGATAAGCATGCCTGCTGCGTTATTCTTGCGTCAAGCGGCTATCCCGCAAGCTACGAAAGCGGATTTGAGATAAGCATCCCCGATGAGGTGCTGCCGTCGGTTTATATCGCGGGCGCACGGGAGCAGGACGGCAAATTATATACCGCGGGCGGACGGGTGCTCGGTGTTACTGCGACGGGAGAAACACTGAAAGACGCGATAGACGGAGCATACGAAAAAGCCGAGAAAATCACATTTTCAAACAAATACTGCCGCAGCGACATCGGCGCACGCGCGCTGAGAGCAAAGGAGAACTGATGGTCTTACGCATATACGTTGAAAAGAAAAAGCAATTTGCAAATGAAGCACGAGCGCTGCTCGGCGAGGCAAAGAGCCTGCTCGGTATCAAGGGGATTGAGGATATCAGGATAATAAACAGATACGACGTTCAGGGCATAAACAGGGAGCTTTTCGAGTACTCGGTAAAGACCGTATTCTCCGAGAGTCAGGTCGACGATACGTATGAAGAGCCGGAGCTTGACGGCGCTGCCGTTTTTGCCGTAGAATATCTGCCCGGTCAGTTTGACCAGCGCGCGGACAGCGCGGCGCAGTGTATACAGATTATCTCGCAGGACTGCCGCCCCGACGTGCGCTCCGCCAAAGTCTACGCCCTCTACGGCGGACTCGGCGAAACCGAGATAAATAAGATAAAGGAATACGTCATAAACCCCGTCGAGGCGCGCGAGGCATCTCTCGGTAAGCCCGAGAGCCTGACGGAAAAGCAGACTATGCCGCAGCGTGTTTCCGTAATAGACGGCTTTACGGCTCTTGACCGTGCGGGTCTTGAGAGGTTCGTTTGTGACTACTCCCTTGCCATGGACGTCGATGACGCTCAGTTCTGCCGCGACTATTTCGCCCGTGAGGGGAGAAATCCCACCGTCACCGAGATACGGATGATAGACACCTATTGGTCGGACCATTGCCGCCATACGACATTCGGCACGGTAATAGACGGTGTTAAGTTTGAGGACGAGACTCTTCAGACGGCATATGAGAGATATACGGAGGTGCGCTCGGCGCTCGGACGTGAAAATAAACCGATATGCCTTATGGACATAGCTACCGTCGCTGTAAAATATCTGCGCGCACAGGGCAAGCTCGATAAGCTTGACGAGAGTGAGGAGATAAACGCCTGCACGGTGAAAACCGAGGTTGAGATTGACGGAGTGCGCGAGCCATGGCTGCTTCTCTTCAAGAATGAGACGCACAATCACCCGACGGAGATAGAACCCTTCGGCGGAGCCGCCACCTGTATAGGCGGAGCCATACGAGACCCGCTCTCCGGACGGGCTTACGTATACGGCGCTATGCGCCTGACGGGCGCTGCAGACCCGACAGTTCCCGTATCACAGACGATAAGCGGCAAGCTGCCGCAGAGAAAGATAGTAACGACCGCCGCCGCCGGATATTCCTCATACGGAAATCAGATAGGCTTAGCCACCGGTATAGTCGACGAGTTATATCACCCGGGATATGCCGCTAAGCGCATGGAGATAGGCGCGGTAATCGCGGCTGCCCCCGCAGAGAACGTGGTGCGTGAGCGCCCGAAGGCGGGAGATGCGGTCATACTCCTCGGAGGAGCGACGGGACGCGACGGCATAGGAGGAGCAACAGGTTCATCCAAGGCGCATGACAAGCATTCGGTCGAGAGATGCGGCGCGGAGGTGCAGAAAGGAAATGCCCCCGAGGAGCGCAAACTGCAGAGGCTCTTCCGCAGGAGCGATGCGTCGAGACTGATAAAGAGATGCAACGACTTCGGTGCGGGCGGGGTTTCCGTCGCCATAGGCGAGCTTGCCGACGGGCTTACGATAAACCTTGATGCTGTTCCGAAAAAATATGAAGGACTTGACGGCACTGAGCTTGCAATAAGCGAGAGCCAGGAGAGAATGGCGGTCGTCGTCGCCCCGCACGATGTCAATAAATTTTTATCTTATGCGGCAGAGGAAAATCTGAGTGCCGTAGTAGTCGCTCACGTAACGGAAAGCCCGCGGCTCGTCATGGAGTGGAACGGACAGAAAATAGTCGACGTCAGCAGAGAATTTCTCAATTCCAACGGTGCGGACAAGCACATCTCCGTCGTGTGTGCGGCACAGGGCGAATGGAAAAGAGAAGCACCGTCCGATTTTGCGGACGGTATGAGGGCGCTTGTAAGTGACCTCAACGTATGCTCAAAGAGAGGACTCTCCGAGCGCTTTGACTCCACCATCGGCGCGGGCACGGTGCTCATGCCTTTCGGAGGGAAAAATCAGCTCACCCCGATACAGGCGATGGTTCAGAAGATTTCGACGGAAAAGGGCCATACGGACGACTGCTCGCTTATGTCATGGGGATATAATCCGTATATTACGGAGAAAAATCAATATGCGGGCGCGTACCTCGCGGTCGTAGAGTCCGTATGCAAGCTTATTGCCACGGGTGCGGAGTTTAAGGACGTTTATCTTACATTTCAGGAGTATTTCGAGAAGCTCGGACGGGACGGCAGACGCTGGGGCAAGCCGCTCGCGGCACTTCTCGGCGCACTCGACGCGCAGATTTCGCTCGGAATCGGCGCAATAGGCGGAAAGGACTCCATGAGCGGATCGTTTGAAAAACTTGATGTTCCGCCGACGCTCGTATCCTTTGCCGTCACTACCGCAAAGTGCGACGACATAGTTTCGCCCGAATTCAAGAGTGCGGGCGGCAAGCTCTGCTTAATAAGCCCGAAAAAGAATGCTCAGGGACTGCCCGATGCGGACTCTCTTAAGGAAGTCTTTGTGCGCGTAACGGCGCTTATGCGCGCGGGAAAGATACGCGCGTGCTATACTCCGGGCTACGGAGGGCTCGCCGAAGCTCTGTTCAAAATGGCTCTCGGCAACGGCATAGGAGTAAAGATATCAGGGGATATAACCGAGGAGGAGCTCTTCGGCTACTCTTACGGATCGTTTGTCTTTGAGTGTGACGAATGCCCCGAGGGCGCACGCAAAATAGGAACGCTCACCGTAGAACAGAAAATTGAATATAAGGGGCAGAGCCTTGAAATGGGCACTCTGACGGAGCTTTATGAGAATAGGCTCGAGGGCGTTTTTGCCTGCAATGACGTGCCCCCTTGTGAAAAGAACGGCAGCGCCGACTACACGGCGGCAGGAGTGTGCGCCCCCGCCGTAAAGAACGCAAGGCCGAGAGTGCTTATCCCAGTATTTCCGGGAACGAACTGCGAATACGACTCCGCGCGCGCCGTGACGGACGCGGGAGCGGAGGCTGATATTGAGGTAATAAACAACCTTACCTCCGACGGCATACGCAGGTCGGTTGAGAGCTTTGCAAAGAAGCTGCATAAGTCGCAGATGGTATTCATCCCCGGCGGCTTCTCGGGAGGCGACGAACCGGACGGCAGCGGTAAGTTTATCACGGCATTTTTCAGAAATGCTGAGATAAAGGAACAGGTAAGCGAACTGCTTGAGAGACGAGACGGACTTATGTGCGGTATATGCAACGGATTTCAGGCGCTCATCAAGCTGGGGCTTGTCCCCTACGGCAAAATCATCGACACGGATGAGGGCTGCCCGACTCTGACTTTCAATACCATAGGCAGACATCAGTCGCGCATCGTGCGCACACGCATATGCTCGGTTAAAAGCCCGTGGCTGTCGCTTATGCACGTAGGCGACATAGTGAATGTCCCGATTTCTCACGGAGAGGGACGCTTTATCGCAAGCGACGCGCTTATCGCCGATCTTATAAGGAACGGTCAGATAGCGACGCAGTATGCGGACGAAAACGGACTTCCGTCCGGAGATATAAAAGCAAATCCAAACGGCTCACTCTACGCCGTTGAGGGCATAACCTCACCCGACGGCAGAGTCTTCGGCAAAATGGGGCACAGCGAGAGAACGGGCAGAGGTCTTTACAAAAACGTACCCGGCAGCTACGACATCAGAATGTTTGAGGCGGCAGTCGGATACTTTAAGAACGGGAGGTAATCATGGGATACAAAACCGATGAAGAGATAGCGCGCGAATGCGAAATGCATCCTATTTTCAAGATTGCGCAAAGAGCACACATAGAAGAGAAATACGTCGAACAGTACGGAAGATACAAGGCAAAGATAGACCCCGCCTTTATCCGTGACTGCAAAAGAGAGAATGGCAGACTCATCCTCGTGACCGCTATAACCCCCACACCCGCGGGAGAGGGTAAGACGACGACGACCATAGGGCTTGTCGACGGGCTTGCCCGAATAGGAAAGAGCTCCGCTGCGGCTCTGCGTGAGCCGTCCCTCGGGCCTGTTTTCGGTATGAAAGGCGGAGCTGCCGGCGGCGGATATGCTCAGGTAGTGCCCATGGAGGACATAAATCTTCACTTTACGGGCGATTTTCACGCGATAGGAGCGGCAAACAATCTGCTTGCTGCCATGCTTGACAATCATATACAGCAGGGCAACAGTCTTGGTATAGACGTGCGCAGGATAACCCTCAAGAGATGCGTCGACATGAATGACAGACAGCTGCGCTTTATAGTCGACGGAATGGGCGGCAAAGCAAACGGCGTACCGCGCGAGGACGGATTTGAGATAACCGTCGCGAGCGAAGTTATGGCGATATTCTGCCTTGCCGACTCGATAGACGACCTGAAGGAGCGTCTCTCTCGCATGATTGTCGCATATACATACGACGACAAGCCCGTTACCGCCGCCGATATCGGTGCTATCGGCGCAATGACGTCTCTGCTGCGGGACGCGATAAAGCCAAATCTCGTGCAGACCCTCGAGGGAACGCCTGCTTTCGTACACGGAGGACCTTTTGCAAATATCGCGCACGGCTGCAACTCCGTTTCCGCGACAAAAATGGCGCTGAAAGCAGCCGACTACGCCGTGACCGAGGCGGGCTTCGGTGCCGACCTCGGCGCGGAGAAATTCCTTGACATCAAGTGCCGAGCGACGGGGCTTGTGCCGAGTGCCGTAGTTGTAGTCGCCACGGTTCGTGCGCTCAAGATGCACGGCGGACTTGATAAAAAATCGCTCGGAACGGAGGATCTCGGCGCGCTTGAGAGAGGTATACCTAACCTGCTGCGCCATGTCAAAAACATCAAGAACGTATACGGACTTCCCTGCGTTGTCGCCGTAAACAGATTCCCGACCGACACAGAGGCGGAGCTTGAGCTTATCATGGATAAATGCCGAACGCTCGGCGTAAATGCCGTTCTCTCCGAGGTCTGGGAGAAAGGCGGAGCGGGCGGAGAGGCTCTCGCGCACGAGGTCGTCAGACTGTGCGAGAGTGAAAAGGGCGATTTCCGCTACGCATACGAGCTTGATCTCGGAATAAAGGAAAAAATAGAGCAGATAGTGAAGAAGATATACGGCGGAGACGGAGCGGTATTCACGCCCGCCGCAGAAAAGCAGATTGCACGTCTGACCGAGCTTGGCTTCGGCTCTCTTCCCGTCTGCATGGCAAAGACGCAGTACAGCTTTTCCGACGACCCGACAAAGACGGGTGCGCCGAGCGGCTTTAAGATTACCGTAAAGAACGTGAAGGTATCGGCAGGAGCGGGATTTATCGTCGTTATGACGGGAGACATACTCACCATGCCCGGTCTGCCGAAACGCCCCGCAGCCGAAAATATCGACGTCGACTCGGACGGCAGAATAACCGGTCTGTTCTGAGAGGTCGCTTTTGTTTAGAAAACGCTCTCGCTTTCCCTTATCAGATGTTTTTGCCGAGCTTTTTCGGGAAAGCTCGTAAAAGAGGAGAAGCCCTCGCGCAGAGGGCTTCTCCTTAATTTGTTTGCAAATAATTATTGTCGCTTTTCTCAGTACGTCCTGAAAAGCTTGACGACTCTGCGGGCAATTTTGTAGGCAGGACCTTCGAGAGTTTTTTTAGCAGCCTTAAGCTGTTTTCTTATCTCGATGTGCTGAGGGCAGTGCCGCTCGCACTTTCCGCACCCGATACAAAGACCCGCCCCCGTATAATCGCGGCGCAGTGCCGTACACATGAAATAGTCCTTGAGAGAAGCGTACCACCCCTCGGAATATCTCCTGTTATACGCGGAAAATGTTCCCGGTATATCGACTCCGTGCGGGCACGGAGAGCAATAGCCGCAGCCCGTGCATCCGACCTTCATCCGTGAGTTTATCGCAGCGACAACACGCGAGAGCATTTCTTTTTCATCATCGGTCATCTCGCCCGCCTGTGTCTCGCTCGCGACACGCACGTTTTCATCAATCATTTCAAGCGAATTCATGCCCGAGAGCACGCACGTCACCTCACTCTGGTCCCAGAGCCAACGAAAAGCCCACTCCGCAGGCGACCGCCTGACCGGATATTCCTCGAAAAGCTTCTTCGCAGAGGCGGGCAGACGTGATACAAGTCTGCCGCCGCGCAGAGGTTCCATGATTATGACGGGAATACCCTTTGATGCGGCGTAGTCAAGACCCCTGCGCCCCGCCTGAGAATTTTCATCCATATAGTTGTACTGTATCTGACAAAAGTCCCAGTCATATCCGTCGATGAGTCTGCAGAACATCTCGGAATTTCCGTGGTAGGAAAAGCCTGTCTGTCTTATGCTGCCCTCGCTTTTTTTCTTTTCAAGCCACTCGGCAATGCCCATATCGAGCAGCCTCTGCCATGTCGGAATATCCGTGAGCATATGCATAAGGTAATAGTCTATGCGGTCGGTACGCAGTCTGCGCAGCTGCTCGTTAAAGTACCTGTCGAGAGCCTGAGCGTTTTTTATCATGTAGTGCGGCAGCTTTGTCGCAATATAAACCGAATCGCGTATGCCGTTGCGCTCGAGCACCGTGCCGAGCGCATTTTCGCTGTCGGGGTATATGTATGCCGTGTCGTAGTAGTTCACTCCCGCGCGATATGCGCTCATAATCTCGCGCTCCGCCTTGTCAAGATCGATTTTTCCCGCCCTCTGCGTAAAGCGCATACAGCCGTAGCCGAGCACGGAAATATCATTTCCGTATCTGTCTTTCCTGTAGTTCATTTATATATCGATATTTATAAGCCGATAGCTCTGAGAACCTACACCGAGAGACTCAGCCACGTCTATCGTGTGTGCGCCGTTCCGTGACTCTATTCTCTCTATCAGCTTGTCTTTTCCGGGGTCGTTCGAAGCATATACAAGGTCAAGGCAGGCGCGATCTATCGCCACCGGGTCGTCGGAGATGAGAATTCCGATATCCTGCATACACGGGTCTTCCGCAACGGCGCAGCAGTCACAGTCGACCGACATATTTTTCATCACGTTTATATAAACAACCCTGCCGCCGAAATAGTTTACAACCGAGCTCGCGGCGTCAGCCATGCTCTCGAGGAACAGGTCATGCTCCGCCGTCCAGATATTCTCCGGCACGCCGGCGCCGTGTATATACGCTTTGCCGTATGATGAGGCAATTCCTATGGAAAGCTGCTTGAGCGCTCCGCCGTAACCGCCCATGGGATGCCCCTTGAAGTGAGAGAGGACGAGCATGGAGTCATAGTCGGCTAAGTCCTTGCCGACGTAGTTTTTCTTTATTATCTTTCCCTCGGGGATATCGAGAACAAGGTCGGGACCCTCTGCGTCGAGCAGGTCAACGTCAAAGTAATCACTCCACCCGTGATCCTTTATCAGCTGCATATGTTTCTTTGTAGTATTGCGGCTGCCCTCGTATGCGGTATTGCATTCGACGACCGTTCCGCCGACCGACTTTATAATAGGCTCAAAAAAGTCGGGACGGAGAAAATTCTGATTTCCTTTTTCGCCCGAATGAAGCTTTACGGCTACTCTGCCGTCAAGCCTTTTTCCGAGAGTCTCATAAGCCTTTATCACACCCTGAGGCGAAATATCACCCGTAAAATAAACCTTTGACATCGTAACCTCCGTATTTTTTAAAAGTATAAACACGTTCGGTACACCGTGCATCCTCACGCGCGTCCCAATGCATTATCATTATACCACACGCAGCCCCTCATGTAAAGAGCGAAAGACGGACGCAGCGCGCCCGTCTCTTTTTTGTACTTTATGAGAGCTTGTTTGAAAGCCGCAAATTGTCGGCTATCATAGCTATGAATTCGGAATTCGTCGGCTTTCCGCGCGTATTCTGAATGGTGTATCCGAAATATGAGTTGAGCGTTTCAAAATCGCCCCTGTCCCACGCGACCTCTATCGCGTGGCGTATCGCCCTCTCGACGCGCGATGCCGTCGTGCCGTACTCTTTCGCGACGGACGGATAGAGAACCTTTGTGACGGCGTTTATGACGTCGCTGTCCTGTATCACCATGAGTATCGCCGTCCTTATGTACTGATATCCCTTTATGTGCGCAGGGACTCCTATCTGATGGATGACGTTCGTCACCTGAGCCTCCATGTCGGCATTGCGGAAATTCAGATTTTTAAATGTAGAGCGAGCCGTAAAAACGGTATCGAGCCGCGCGTCTATCTTCTTGTAATCAAGCGGGCGCGAAAAGCTCCATGTATTTTCATTTTTTGCGGCGGCAGCAAGCAGGGACTGATTGGTCGGGGAAGAATAAACTATAAAAACGGGGCTTCTCACCGCATGATCGGTCATATTATTCACAAGCCGTATAAGCAGCGAGCAGTCGATTTTCTCAATCTTGACCTCCACGAAAACAACATCGGGCAAGTCCCTGTCGATAACCTCCATAGCCTGCTCTCCGTCCGTCGCCTCCGTGAATTTCTCATATCCGTACCGGCGCAGATTTTCGATAAGGCTCTTTCTGAAATCTTCGTTTTTGTCGGCAATTAGCAATTTAATGTCCTTTTTCATTTCTACTCTCCATGCAAGAATTTGATTACGGTAATATTTTACCATAAAATGCCAAAATATGCAAGTACGTTTTACCAAGAATTTCCACTAAATTTTGCTGCCCATTTTTGGTGATAATCACCAAAAGAAGTCAAAGCTCACACTTTTTTGTCACACGAGCACGGGGATGTAAAAAATCCGCGCAGGTTCATATACCATTCTCCTCCGTCGTTTTTGTCAAAGCCTATATGTCTGCACAGCCTCTCATCTTCGGGCGACGGGTAATACGCGTCATGAAAACCCGTGAGGTCGGCAAAGTTAAGCGCCGCCCTGCCCATTATGAACTTCGATAAGTAATCGTCATGTCCCGGAATATTCGCGAGAGTGTCTATATATACCCTATCGCCCGCGAGGTGAAACTGACATATTCCGATAATCTCATCTCCGTCGCTGCAGGAATATGCGAGGCAGTCGGGCAGATACTCAGTCCCGCACTCAAGGCTGAGTTGCCTCTGATTGTCCTTACTCTCTATCGGCTGTATCGTTAACATGCTCTCTCAAACCTTTCAGATATTCGACTTCCTCTTCCTTAAGATACGTCCATCTGCCGCGCGGAAGATTGCCCAGCTCAAGCTCACCTATGGCTATTCTCTTGAGCGAGCAAACTCTGAGTCCCGCCTGCTCGCACATTTTTCTTATCTGCCTGTTACGCCCCTCGTGCAGAGTTATAAGCAACGAGCTCTTACCCTCCTCCGTGCCGACAAGCTCGCACTCCGCCGGTCGCGTGCGGTATGAGTCTATGTACATGGGAGAGCGCAGAGTCTCAAGCGTGCGTGCGTTCACGCTGCCCGTGACCTTTACCCTGTATATCTTCGGTATGTCGTGACGCGGGTGGGTCAATCTGTTCGCAAAGTCTCCGTCGTTGGTTAAGAGCAGCAGCCCTTCGCTTGCCATATCAAGTCTGCCTACCGGATATACCCTGCCCTTATGCGAGCGTACAAGCTCGGCGACGCACGGTCTGCCCTTGTCGTCGGACATAGTGGTAACGTATCCCTTAGGCTTATTAAGCATTATATAGACGAGATGTCCCGTAGTGCGTCTTACCGGCTTGCCCTTATATTTGACCGTATCCCTGCCGGGTGTTATCTTCATGCCGAGATAAGCCACGTCTCCGTTTACCGTTATATTGCCGTCCTCTATCTCTGCCTCCGCCGCGCGGCGCGACATAAGCCCGCAGTCGGATATATACTTCTGAACTCTTACTTTTTCCATTTTTAATCCCGTGTTATTTCAAGTTTAATTTTTCCGAGCAGCTTTTCTCCGAGGTAATAGCCGACTTCTCCGACAGTCCCTGTTTCACTGCCGTAAAGAAATCTCGGGCGTTCGGTGAGCTTTTTTATCTCTTCCCTCTCGCGCGGAACAACAACCGACAGACCCTGTACGTTTGTGACAAAGATATTGCCGCCGCCCGCGAGAGGAATTCCCGCCGCCTGTTCGTGCTCCGCGCTGAGATATACCCTCTCGAAGGTCGCAAAGCCCGCGTCAAGCGCCGCTTTGTGGTCATTCCAGTCGTCGGGGTCACCGAGAGTAACGCAGACAAGACGCACGCCATCGCGCTCGGCGCAGGTGACGAGACATCTCCCCGCCTCCTTTGTATACCCCGTTTTCATGCCGATACAGCCGTTATAGCTTCTCAGGAGCCTGTTGTGATTGACGAGGTATCTGCCGTTTTCCTTTCCGTCATACCTTATCGGGTACGTGTAAGCGGAGCAGGCAGCCCGCACCTCGGGCAGAGTAAGGGCGTATGACGCGAGCAGCGCCTGGT